>JAISUE010000066.1 GCA_031272245.1 Bacteroidales bacterium | reverse complement strand
ATCATATTCCCGTCTGTTTTTTATCACTTCACATGCTAAAAAGACCGCATTGCGAAAACTTTGTGCTGAAGCAACATTTTTTCCTGCTATTTCATACGCCGTTCCATGAGCCGGCGATGTGCGGACGTATGGTAAGCCTGCTGTAAAATTAACACCTTCCGAAAAAGACATTAGTTTAAAAGGTATTAACCCTTGGTCATGATACAATGCCATTACACCATCAAAATTATTTATCGCATTGGATCCAAAAAAACCATCGGCAGGATACGGACCAAAAACTAACATTCCTTTACTGAATAATTCTTTTATTATTGGAGTTAAAATACGTTGGTCTTCATCTCCGTTAATTCCATAATCTCCCGCATGAGGATTAAGAGCAAGTACAGCTATTTTCGGCATGCGAATGCCAAAGTCTCTTTTCAATGAATGGTTAAATATTTGTAATTTGCGACTTAGTAATTGACGTGTGATAAGTTTTGGAACATCCGCAATAGAACAGTGATTGGTCATAATGCCAATATGTATCTTATTTGACGTCATAACCATTAAACTGTCATCAGATTTAAACTTTTTAGTCAGATATTCTGTATGCCCGGGAAATTTAAAACCTTCACTTTGTATTGCTTTTTTATTTATTGGATTGGTTATTATGGCGTCCAATTTGCCGGATATTAAATCTTCACATGCCATATCCAAACTCAATGCCGCAAGTTTGCCTCCTGTTTCGGTTGGTTGTCCAATTTCTATTTTAACTTCGTCTTGAATGATATTCAAAACGTTAAACCGATTGGATTCTGCTTGTGTGATATTGCGAATATTCACAAATGGGAAATCGTTAACGTGCGTCAACTTCTTATGATACGAAAGTACCTTTGAAGAGCCATAAAGAACGGGTGTGCAATGTTCCATCATTCTGCTGTCATAAAAACATTTCAACATAACTTCATATCCTATCCCGTTAATATCGCCTTGCGAAATGCCAAATCTAAAACTGTTGCGTTCCGTTTTTCTCCCTTTGTTATAAGTCTTTTCGTTATTCATTATTTTATTATATTTTTTCTATCGCATTTTTAGAGTTGCAAAAGTACAAAAATATTTTTCACTATCAAGAAAATTATTTTATAAACTTATTGTAACTTTGCCAAGAAGATGATGGACACATATTTTACATTGAAAGCAGAAGCCGAAGGGCAATATAAGGAGAAGGGCAGTAAGTTTCTTTCTTTTGCATATCCTGTTAAAAACGAAGAAGAAGTTAAACAAATTTTGAATGAGGTTAAGAAAAAATATTTTGATGCACGTCATCATTGTTATGCTTATGCTTTTGGAAAAAATAGAGATTTTTATCGGATGAATGACGATGGTGAGCCAAGTTCTACAGCAGGAAAACCTATTTATGGACAAATTCTTTCTAAAAATATAACAAATGTTTTAATTGTGGTAGTTCGTTATTTTGGTGGTACAAAATTAGGTGTAAGCGGGTTGATTCAGGCTTATAGGCAAGCGGCAGCAGATTGTTTGAATAATGCTCAAATCATAGAAAAGATTATTGAGAATGATTTTGAGATATGTTTTAATTACAAAGAGATAAATTTAATTATGAAACTTTTGAAAGACAACAAAATAGCAAGCAGAAACTACAATATTGATACCACTTGCTTTCTTACTGTTACTGTTCGGGAAAGTTTGCAGGAAGATTTTCTAAACAAAATTAAAGCTGTTTCTAATGTTAAAATAACACCTTTAAATTTGTGATTTGTATTATATTATTTTCATGTTCTAATAATTAGAATTAAAAGAAATGCAAAATATATAATTATTTATCCTGAAATACAAATTATTCTAAATAAAAAATATCTTAAAATATGAATAATATCTATAACTATTTGTTTTGCAGAACTTTTTATAAGCAGAAAATATCTTGATTTTAGTAATGAAAATTCAAAATATCCAAATGAAAAAATCAAAATATTTAAGAGAAAAATCAAATAATATTTATTTTTTGAAGTTCAAAATAAAAATTAAGAAAAAGAATAAATAATTATCTTTGCTACTTATAATTAATCAAATTTTTTATGTCTATAATACTTATTGCCGATAGTGGTTCAACAAAAACTGATTGGTGTCTTGTGAATGAGAATGGAGTAAAAAAGAAATTTACTTCAAAGGGAATGAATCCTTACAATATATCTCAAGAAAACCTGAAAACAGAGATAGAAACAGCGGTTTTACCGGAAATTAACAACAGTAAAACATTGAATTATCTGTATTTTTATGGTGCCGGTTGTTCATCTAATGTAAAACAAGATGAAATGAAAAATACTTTTTCTCTATATTTTTTGAATGCTCACATAGAAATTGAACACGATTTGCTTGGAGCAGCACGTGCAACTTGCGGACGTGAAGCAGGAATTTGTGCCATTTTAGGTACAGGTTCTAACTCTTGTATGTATGATGGCAAAAATATAAAAGAAAATGTACCTGCTTTAGGCTATGTTCTTTGTGATGAAGGTGCAGGTACAAATATAGGAAAAGTATTGTTAAGAAATTATTTACGACATTTAATGCCAAAAGATATAGAAGAACAATTTGCAAATCAGTATCCCGGTGAAGAAACGGACTTTTTAAATAGACTTTACAGAGGTGAAATACCTAATTATTATCTTGCATCGTTTGCTAAATTTGCTATGGATAATCAAACTCATCCTTATTTACGGTGGATTATTGAAGAAGCATTTGAAACTTTTTTCAAAAATCAAATACTCCGTTACAGTCAATATAATAAATATCCAATAAGTGTTGTTGGTTCTGTTGGTTATCTTGCACGTGATATTTTTTGTAATGTTGCCCAACGACATGGATTAAAAGTTAAAAATATTATACAGGCGCCGCTTGATGCTCTATTAGAATATCATTCTCAAAATTAATAAATTTAATTTCTAATTTTAACAGAAATGATAGAAGTAAAAGGTGTTTCCAAATATTTTGAAGGAAAGCAGGTATTGAAGAACATAAATGCTTCGTTTGAGACGGGCAAGTGTAATCTTATTATAGGGCAAAGTGGTAGCGGCAAAACAGTGTTAATGAAATGTCTTGTTGGACTTTATACCCCAGAAGAAGGGAAAATTTTCTTTGATAATAGAGAATTTTTTGCTATGTCAAAGGAACAACAGATAGATGTTCGTAAAGATATAGGTATGCTTTTTCAGGGAGGAGCGTTATTTGATTCAATGTCTGTTGAAGAAAACGTGATGTTTCCGATAAGAATGTTTCAACCTACCAATTTTAATACAATGCTTCAGAGAGTTAATTTTTGTTTGGAAAGGGTTAATCTTAAAGGTATCAATGCAATGTATCCTGCACAATTGAGTGGAGGTATGCAAAAACGCGTAGCAATCGCGAGAGCTATTGCTGCAAATCCAAAATATCTTTTCTGTGATGAGCCAAACAGCGGTTTAGATCCGCAAACTTCTATTCTTATAGACAGACTTATTGCAGAAATAACTCACGAATATAATATTACTACAATTATAAATACACACGATATGAATTCTGTTATTGAAATAGGAGAAAATATAGTATTTATCAATGAAGGTGAATTATGGTGGCATGGTGATAATAAGCATATGCTTAACGTTAATAATACAGAATTGAATAACTTTATTTTCTGTACTGCTCTAACACAAAAATTAAAAAATACGGTATAAACTTATAATCCATATTTTGCTTTTAGTATTTCTATTTTTGCCGCAGATTCAGTTATGTATTTTCTGTCTAATTTGTGGTTTTTAACAAGTTGATAAATAGTTGTTATTGCTTTTTCTGCTATGTTTTCATCATATTTATCTCCATTATTTGAAAAGATAAACATATTTACACCCGCTTCTATTGCTTTCTGTAATGCAAAATCAAAATTGTACTCCTTTGCTATTGCTCCCATTGCCATATCATCACTTACTATAACACCATTAAAGCCTAACTTAACTCTCAATACATTAGTTAAAGTCAAATATGAAAGAGTAGCCGGATAATCTTTATCAAAATATGAGTTAAAAATATGAGAAGTCATAATCATATCAACATCACCTTCTTTAATAAGTATTTGATACGGTATAAGTTCATTAGTATCATAATTATTACTGACATCTGTTGCACCTTTGTGAGTATCATTATTGCTACTACCGTGACCAGGAAAATGTTTAATAACGGATATAATACCTTTCTTTTTAAATTCTTCTATCCATATTTTTGCATTTGAAGTTACAATTTGAGGATTTGAAGAAAAACTTCTTTCCATAGAACCGATAATAGGACAATTTGAATTTATATTTAAGTCAACACATGGTGCAAAATTAAGATTGATTGCAAGTGTTTTTAGTAAATCGGCTGTACGTGCTGCATAAGAAGATGTTATTTGCGGTTTATTGTTATCACCAAGATATTGAGCTGTTACAGAAGCAGGAAAACCATTTTTTTCTTTCAATCTGTTAACTTTTCCACCTTCTTGATCTATTGAAATAAAAAGATGATAGTTAGATACTTTTTGTAAATCTTCACATAGTTTTTGCAACTGTTTAGGATTTTCTATATTACGTAGTTTTTTACCTTTTGAAGGAACATCATAATCAAAAAGAATAACACCACCTATATTATAGTTAGTTATTAACTTATAAACAGTCATATCTGATTTTAATTCTGTTCCTCTAAAACCAACAATGAGCATTTGCCCTATTTGTTTTATTAATTCTGTATCTTCCTTTGGATAATTTTGTCCAAAACTCTTAAAAGATATAGAAACAAGTACAATTATTAAAAGATAATTTTTCATTTTGCGTAATGTTAATGAATATAGACAATCAGGCTTACAATAATTTTAGAAAACTTTTTCGTCTCATTTAAGGATCACAAAGATATAAAATAAGTATTACAACCATTTTTTATCTTTTCACTTATTTATTTCACAATAAACTTCATATTATTTATTCCTTGTGCGGTATGAATTTTAGCGATGTAATTACCTTTTGCAAACTTTGAAACATCCACAGTTGCAGATTTGTCTTTTAACTCTTTTGAGTAAATAATTTGACCGAAAGTGTTAGAGATTTCAATTTTAAGAATCGGAACAGAAGTTGAG
>JAISUE010000020.1 GCA_031272245.1 Bacteroidales bacterium | reverse complement strand
AAAGGGCGAGTTTTAATTCTCGCCCTTTTTGTATGTAAATAATTTATAGCTCTGAAAATTGTTTTTAAGCCTATTTATTTTTAATTATATTCAAAAGTTCATCTACTTTTGGTGTCAGTATTATTTCCGTACGCCGATTTTTTGCACGATTATCAGATGTTGTATTTTCAGCAACAGGCGAATATTCGCTACGACCACATGGAATAACACGATAAGGTAAAACTTTATTGTTCTCCAATAAAATTTTTACAACAGAAGTGGCACGCATCACAGATAAATCCCAATTATCTTTGATTTGATTTTTCCCTTTAAGAGGTACATTATCCGTATGCCCTTCAACCATTACACTAATATCAGGATTTTGAGCCAAAACATTAGAAATCTCTCTTAATGCAGCAGCACCTTCAGAGTTTATCTCCCAACTTCCGGATGAAAATAAAAGTTTTTCTTCCATTGAAACATAAACTTTCCCATCTTTTGTTTCTACACTTAATCCTTTATTTGTAAAGCCTAAAAGAGCAGAAGATATTTTTTTTTCAATCATTTCCAACTCTGCCTCCTTATCATTTAATGCTTTTTGTAAAGAATTATAAGCATCTTCCTTGTCTTTGAACTGCGTTTGCAACAAACTTAACTCTGCTTCTTTTGAATTTAATTCCTCTGCTCTTTTATTCAAAGCTTCCCGTGCAGAATTTAACTCATTATTTAAACGTTGCATATCAGCACCTTTTGAAGAAATAGCTTGCTCAAAGCGATTATTAACATCTGCAAGTTGAGTTTTCAAGTCTTTATTAACATTATTTAAATGTTCATTGTCTTTTTTCAAATCCTCCTTTTCATTTTGTATCAAAACATACTTTTGTTTTATTCCGTCAATACGATCTAAAAGTTTAGTGTTTTCATTATCAAAATTTTGTCGTTCAGTAAGACAGTTTTGCAAATCTTTCTTTGCATTCTTATATTTATTTTCAAGTTCAGTGTATTGTTTTTTTGAAACGCAACCGACAGATAAAAAAAGATTTGCTATTATAATTATTATTACTGTTTTTTTCATATTCTTCATTGAAAAAATAGTTGTAATGATATTGTGAATGAACCTTGAGAAATAAATTAAATATTAAAAAGGTAAATCGTCATCTTCTGTTGCCTGCTGATTAAAATTACCTGCCTCTTGCACAGGAGTAGAAGGAGCAGGAGCTATGTTATTGTTCTGAGTATCGGCAACATTGTTAACAGGATATTGAGAATTTTGAACAAAAGATCCATTGCTGCTGTTTTGTGAAAAATCAGCTCCTACTACAGGATTGAAAGTTTCTATTTTGAAACACCGCAAATCTGTATACCAACGTTCATTAAATTCTCTTGACTCAGGAGAAAAACTGACTCTTATTTGATTTCCAACATTTATTGAATGAATAGCTTTAACTCTATCTTCTCCGAAAAGAGTAAATGCTACCTGACGAGGAAACTGTTCTTCGGTTTCTATAACAAAACCTCCTCTAATCCAAGTTCCTCTGTCTGTTTGCCCACTTTGTTCAGGCAAAATCTTGATTAATTTTCCTATAATTTCCATATTCTTAATTATTATGTTAATTAACAATTCTTTGAAGTTGCAAAAATACATTTTTTATTTTAATAAAATACTTGATTAATTTATTTAGTGATTGGACAATAAAAAAAGTATATGTAAAAATTTTTACATATACTTTTGTGTTATAATACTCTAATTTTAATGTAGTATCTTTATTATTTATTTACTTGAAATTTAGTAACTCCATTTTTAATAAATTCTACTATTTGTTTCGCCGCAGCAAGTCCTGCATTAACATTTGCTTCATTTGTTTGAGCCCCCATTTTTTTTGGAGTAGCAAAATAACGAGGAGCAAAGGTTGTAAGTTCGGTGTTATTGTCCGCTGATATATCGGTAATATATTTAAAATCATTGCGTTCCGCAAGTAATTTTGCCATATCAGCTTCATTTATCACTTCTTTTCTTGCCGTGTTTACTAAACAAGCTCCTTTTGGCATACGGGAAAGTAAAGAGTAATTTATAGATTGTTTTGTTTCAGATGTTGAAGGTATGTGCAAAGATAAATAATCACTGTTTTCATATAATGCTTCAACAGTATTTGCCACTTTAACTCCGTCTTTTGTTATTATGTCGACAGAAACAAATGGGTCAAATGCCATAACTTCCATTCCCATGGCTTTTGCTTTTTGTGCAACAAGACGTCCGACATTACCATAAGCGTGAATACCTAAACGTTTACCATACAATTCGCTTCCTGTTGCAGGAGTAAAACATGTGCGAGCCATATAAATCATAAATCCAATAGCTAATTCTGCAACTGCATTAGAATTTTGCCCGGGTGTATTCATGGCTACAATACCTCTTGCAGAACAAGCGTCAAGATCTATGTTGTCATATCCTGCACCTGCACGTACTACGATTTTCAGATTCTTTGCAGAATCTATTACTTCCTTTGTTACTTTATCGCTGCGTACAATTAAAGCATCAACATCAGAAACGGCTTCAAGGAAGTCTTTAACATCTGTATATTTTTCCAATAAAGCAAATTCAAAGCCTGCATCTTCTACTATTTTTCTTATACCATTAACGGCTATAGTTGAAAAAGGCTTATCTGTTGCTACTAAAACTTTTGTCATAGTTGTTTGTTTTTGTATTTATTAAATAATTTTTACTCTTAAAAGAGATTGCAAAAGTAAAAAAAAGATAAAAAATGCAAATAGGTTAAAATATCACTGTTTTTCTGTTATAAAATAGTGTTTTTATCTTCTAAATCTTTGTTTTAATAATAATAAAAGAAGATTTTTAGCGTTTGATAATGATAATTTATAACCATATAATAATGAAAAGATACATCTTTGGAATTTTTGCAAGTATTATAATGTTATTTGTAGCTTGTGATAATTTTGATGGAGAACAGGAAATTCCTGCATATATTCGTATAAGAGGATTTAATTTAATACAAAATCCATCATGGACTGAACAAAATCAAAGTGTAGGTTTTTTGTCTAATGAAATAATAGATGCTTGTGTTACTGTTGGAAGTGATACCATGCAACGTTTTCCTCTTAAAACCGATGGATGTTTAATTCCTGTTCTACATACAGGGGATACAAAAATAATTGTTCAAGCAGGTGTTAAATTAAATGGAATAAAAACTACACGTGATTATTACCCTTTTTATTCAGCGTTAATTAAGAATGTGAATTTGGTTGAAGATTCTATAATTGATTTGGGTGTTATTGATATTATGTATAATCCGGCAATGACAAAAATACGGTTGAATGAAGAGTTTGAAGATTCATACGTAGCGTTCAAAGAAGTGAGAATAGATACAATTCTCAATGTAATGCAAAAAACCGAACGCAATGACAGTGTTAAGTATGGTAATTATTGTGGAGCAATGTATATGAATACAAATACAGAAAGTTATAAAATGATATGCAAAGATTCAATATATTATACAAATACTGCCGGAGCAATACTTGAAATAGATTATCATGCCAATATTCCTTTTGAAATAGGAATTTACGGTAATTATGATGGAACAGGAACTTATAAATATATTTCTGCAATGGGACTAAATCCTAATGCTTCTAACAATGTAGAAAATTATAACAATGAATGGAAAAAAATATATGTTGTGTTAGGAAAAGTTTGGAGTCAGTTAGGTTATCCATCTTATTTTCGTTTTTATTTTGAACCTTCCAATCCAAATAAAATATCAAACGGTTGGGTGCATATAGACAATGTTAAGTTGGTAACATATCACGATTAAAACAATATACAATACAATTTTTATAATGAACAGAACTAAACAGAGAACAAAGTACATTGTTTCGGATCTATTTTCCGCTCTTTTATCATGGATATTGTTTTTTCTTTTTCGTAAAATAAGTATTGAAAATGGTGATTTTGACGATATAAATCAAGTTTTTAGCGACCGTAATTTATATATTGGAATGTTTTTTGTGCCTTTGTTTTGGCTATTTCTTTATTATACTCAGGGGTCTTATAAAGATGTATATAGAAAGTCTCGTTTAAGAGAATTAAGTCAAACATTTTGGATAACTTTAACAGGTATTGTTATTATCTTTTTTGTCATTTTACTTGATGATTATGTCGGAACATATAAAAACTATTATATATCTTTTCTTATTTTGCTTGTAACTCATTTTATTCTTACTTATTTACCACGTTTAATCATAACTTCATCTACAGTTCATAAAATACATAAAAGAGAAATAGGATTTCCTACACTTATAATTGGAAATAAACAAAGAGCATTAAATATTTATAATGAACTGCAAAAACAGGAAATTTATTCAGGTAATCTTTTAATTGGTTACATATATCCTTGTCAAAATAATAATGAATCGGTTTTTGATACATCTATTCCCTGTCTTGGAAATTTAGAGCATTTGAAAGAAATAATTAAAACATACAAAATAGAGGAGTTAATCATTGCTTTAGAATGTGAGGATGATAGAAAATTATACAAAATAATTGCTTCATTGGAGGGTATTTCAAATCTTCAAATAAAAATGCCTGCTGATAGAAAAGATATTTTGTTGGGAAGAGTAAAGATGACAGCTATTTTTCATACTCCATTAGTTCTTATTTCTCAAAATCTTATGCCTCAATGGCAAGTGATGTTAAAACGTCTTGCCGATATAGTTTTTTCTCTACTTGCTATGATTATTTTATTGCCAGTTTATCTTATTACTGCTATTATTGTTTGGAGTACAAGTAAAGGACCTGTATTTTACAAACAAGAACGAATAGGCTACAAGGGAAAGCCTTTTTATATGCATAAATTTCGTTCTATGTATCTTGATGCAGAAAAAGAAGTACCAATGCTTTCTAATGATAACGATTCCCGTATAACACCTTTTGGGAAGTTTATGAGAAAAATACGTTTAGATGAAATTCCCCAATTTTATAATGTTTTTCGTGGCACAATGAGTTTAGTTGGACCAAGACCTGAACGAAAATACTTTATAGATCAAATTGTATTGCAAGCTCCGGAATACCGTCTTCTACATAATATAAAACCCGGTATTACATCTTGGGGACAAGTTAAATTTGGATATGCAGAAAATGTTGATGAAATGGTAGAGAGACTACAATATGATTTATTGTATTTAGAAAATATGAGCCTTATAACTGATATAAAAATTATGCTTTATACCTTTATAATAGTTTTTCAAGGCAGAGGAAAATAAACAGTTAATATTGACTAAAACATCAAAAAATAATTATGAAGTATTTTGATTGTATGCTATACATTTTATAGAATAAGAGAAATAATTATTTTTGCCCCCTAATAAACTAAATACAAAATGAATAAAATAACAATTTTAATTTCAATATTATTTTTATCAAATCAAATAATTATGGCACAAAATAACCATGCAATTAAGGAAAATCCTTTAATAATGACTTGGAATACTCCTTATCAAACTCCGCCTTTTAGCAAAATAAAGACGGAACATTATGAACCAGCTATTAAATATGCTCTCAAAGTAGCAGAAAAAGAAGTAGCAGATATTACAGAAAATAAAAGCACGCCAACATTTGAAAATACAATTTTAGCGTTGGAAAATTCGGGAAAGTTACTTGGACAGATAACTTCGTTGTTTTTTAATTTAAATGAAGCAAATACCAATGATACTATGCAGAAAGTTGCACTTGAAATATCTCCTTTGCTTACAGAATTTTCAAATAATATACATTTAAATCCGGTATTATTTGCACGTATTAAAACCGTTTATGAGCAACAGGATGATATTCCTCTTACAATAGAGCAAAGAAAATTATTGGAAAATACTTATAAAGCATTTGTTAGAAGCGGAGCTATGATTGAAAATATGCAAGATAAAGCGGAATTTAGGAAGGTAAGCGAAGAACTTTCTTTACTGACTTTAAAATTTAATCAAAATGTTTTGGCAGACAATAATGCATATTCATTGCATATTACAGATAAAAAAGATTTACATGGTTTGCCTTCTTATGCTATTGAAGCTGCTGCTGAACTTGCTAAAAATCGTAAGTTGAAAGGATGGGTTTTTACGCTTGATGCTCCAAGTTATATTCCATTTATAACTTTTGCTGATAATCGTTCTTTGAGAGAAGAGCTTTGGCGTGCTTCAAACAGTAAAGCTAATCACAATGATACCAATGACAATAAAGATATTTTAGTGCAAATTGTTAATTTGCGTCTGCGTTTAGCACAACTTTTGGGTTATAAAACATTTGCTGATTACAGACTTGACAATACAATGGCTGGGTCTTCAGAAATTGTTAATGGTTTTATTGATGATTTGCTTACAGCATCTTTACCTTTTGCTAAAAAGGATTTGGATATGATTTGTGAGTATGCAAAAACAAAAGGATTTAAAGACAAAATGCAGCGATGGGACTTTTCTTACTGGTCTGAAAAATTAAAAAATGAAAAATATGATATAAATCCTGAACTGTTAAAACCTTATTTTCAGTTGGAAAAAGTAAAGGATGGTATTTTTGCTCTTGCAGACAAACTTTATGATTTGGAATTTAAAGAAAATAAACAAATAGAAAAGTATCACGATGATGTTATTGTTTATGAAGTCTGGGATAAGAAACAAAGGAAGTTTATGGCTATACTTTATATGGACTTTTTCCCAAGAGAATCTAAAAGAAGCGGTGCGTGGATGACAGACTTTCGTGGGCAGAGAATAGAAAACGGTGAGGATGTACGACCTTTAATTCAAATGGTTTGTAACTTTACAAAACCGACAAAAAAAAGTCCTTCACTGCTAACTTTTGAAGAGTTTAATACTTTTTTACATGAATTTGGTCATTGTTTGCATGGAATTTTAACTCAATGTAATTATGCTAGCCTTTCAGGTACTAATGTTGAACACGATTTTGTTGAATTGCCTTCTCAGTTAATGGAGAATTTTGCGACAGAGAAAGATTTTTTGGATATGTTTGCCCAACATTACAAAACAGGAGAAAAGATTCCTCAAAAATTAATAGACAAAATAATTGCTTCTGAACGTTATCTTGCAGGATGGCTCTCTATTCGCCAGTTATTTTTTGGCATAATAGATATGAATTGGCATTCTATTTCATCGTCATTTACTGGAAATGTTGATACAATGGAAAATAAGGCATCAAAACGTGCTGAATTATTCTCTCCGATAGAAGGTTGTATGATGTCTACACAGTTTTCTCATATTTTTGGAGGTGGTTATGCAGCCGGATATTATGGATACAAATGGGCAGAAGTGTTGGATGCAGATGCTTTTTCGCTATTTAAAGAAAAAGGCATTTTCAATCGTGAAGTTGCAGATTCATTTCGTAAAAACATTCTCTCTAAAGGTGGTAAAAAAGATCCAATGGAACTTTATAAAACTTTTAGAGGGCAGGCGCCAACAAAAGATGCTTTGTTGAAGCGTTGTGGATTTATAAAATAAAATTACTGTTTTCATCTATAAAATTTTGATTTTTGTAGATGAAAACAGTAATTTCTGTAACAATAATATGTTTTTAATTTTTAGAGCAATTAAATAGCATAAAATATGCTCTTGAATAGTTCTGTGATTATTTGAATTGCTATATAATTTGCAAAATAATTTTAATCAGGAATATCATGAAGAAAAGCAGTAGTATTTATATCTTTTTCACCTTTTGCATTACAGTTTGCTATAGTTGATTTTTCAGATACGTTAACCATATTATTTTTATCAGATAAATCATCCTCTCCCAAATATGCTTTAAGTTCATCAGGAGACTTTCGTTCATATTCTTTCATTTTTTGAGGATCATTAAATATATCTCTTATTTTGGCTATACGTTCTGCTATTTTTGCAGTATAAGCTTCCTTAGATTCTTCATCAAGCGAGGATAAATTTGGTGAAGCAATAACTATTTCGTTAAAATTTTCATCCTGTAAATTTGTATTTATGTTTTCTTTTAGCCCAATATCTGCAATTTCCATTTGAGAGGTAACATTATATGCTTCTTTTTCAAAAGATACAGTTTCCATATCAGAGTATAATGGTTTAGTGTTTTCATTAATAGTATCATAACTGTTTAATTTTTCTTGAAGCTTTTCTTCGGGTACAAAGAGTGTATCAGGGTCTGTTATCTCGTTTGCAGATTTAACAGGAAGGGGAGGCAAAGACATTGTATGAATTTCAGAAGGAATAATAGGAGACAGTGGTTCGGTTTTGTTGATATTGATATTTTTTGTATTTAACTTTTCATCACTAAATCCAGCTATTATAATCGCCACCTTTAATTTATCACCAAGTGTACTATCGTTAGTATTTTTACTTGGGATTGTTTCTTCGGAACTTGTTAAAGTGTTAGTTACGTAATCAAGAATATACCTGCTTTCAGATCTTTTAAGTTTAGCTTCTTGCGAAGAAGATATAGATACCAATACATTTTTTGCTTCCTTATAATCCAAATCATTTATAAATTCTGAACTAATAGCTTCTGCAAGGGCTTGTCTTGCTCTGTCTTCCCCACTTCCATATCCAACACCAACCTGTGCGTTGCGAGCTTTTTTTAATACACGTTTTATATCATTAAAATCTGTATTTTGTCTTGCATCCGATGTCATCATATCATAAATACACTTAACCCATGTTACAAGTACATTATCTACCTTTTCATAAGCTTCGTCTTCATCTATATCATCATCATTATATTCATCAAGTTTATTATTATCAATAGGCATAGATGTATTTACTATATCTCGTAAAGCAGCAAGTCCTTCATTAGCACGTTCTATATATTTTATGCCTTCATCTTTAAGAGGTGTAGTAACAATAGCTATAACTAATATATCTTCACCTATTTCTTGTTCCATCTCTTTAGCAATTTTAGCAATAACAGGTGCAGCACCTGTTCCTGTACCTTTGCCAAGTCCAGCAGTAATAAAAAGTAAACGTACATTATTACCTATTGCTTGTTTGATTTCTTCTTTTTGGTTTTCTGCGGCTTTGCGAGCAACATCAGGGTCTAATCCAGCTCCAAGTCCGCTATCACCTAATTGAATTTTTACAGGAATAGGACTATTAGCAAGATGTCTAGCATTGGTATCACAAACTATAAAATCTACTTTATCAGAATCCATCTTAAAAAGATAGTTTGCAATATTTGTCCCACATCCTCCTACTCCTATAACCTTTATATAATTTGATTGTGGTTTAGGTGCATCCATATTTAAAATAGGAGCATTATTATTTAAATTATTATCCATAATATTCTTCTGCTATTTAAAAAGTAAAATTACTATTATCTATTTTTTTAATATTTTTATTTTTAAAAAGTTTTTAACACATTATTGTTTATAACTTAATTATACTTAAAAAGAGTCTTCGTCGTCAAAAGTTTTTGTAAATGATTGCAACCAATTACTTATTTTAAAACTTCTATCTTTTGTCTTCTCCTGCTTTTTAACATCTTCAATAACTATAGGTTTTGGATTTCTTTTTTCCTCTTCCTCTTCTTTTCTAAAAGCGGCAATAAGTAATCCAAGAGCTGTGGCATAAATAGGATTTTTTTGTTCGTCTGTAAGTTTAGAAAAATTATTTTCTTCAATAAAGCCAATATTGGTAACTAAGTCCGCAATATGGTATTCAGTAAATTGCTTTATATGTCTTATTAAAGAACCGCCGCCCGTAAGAATAATAGCTTGTAATTTGTCAAGATATTTATCTTTGCTAAGTTCTACGAGAATAAAATCAAGCATTAGTTTTACTCTATATTGAATAACCCCTGCCAAATGTTGAACGCGTATTTCTTTTGGTTGTCCCCCACGAAAACCAGGAATGGTTACTATTAAATCTTCTTTTACTGCTTCGGGCAAACAAGTACCATATTTTACTTTAAGATTTTCAGCATTTTTTCTTGTTATTTTATAAGTAGTTTCTATATCATTAGTAATATGATTCCCTGCCATTGGAATACTAATTATATGCCGCATAAATCCTTGCTTAAATACTGCTATATCAGTTGTGCCACCGCCTATATCAACCAAAGCAACTCCGTCTTCTTTGTCTTGAATTTCAAGAACAGCATCAGCTGAAGCAACAGGCTGTAAAATTAAACCTTTTAATTTATATCCTGCCGTTTCAACACTCTTAATAATTTTGTTGATGCAATCACGTGATCCAAACACTATATTGAATGTTCCTTCAAGCTTATTACCAATCATACCAACAGGGTCTAAACAATCTATACCATCTACAGAATAAGATTGCACGACTATATCTATAATATCTGTACCAGCAGGTTTATTTGCATATTTTTGGTCTTCGTGAAGTTTATAAACCTCATCTTCTGTTATGAGTTCATTTGGCGACATTCTTGTCATAGAACCCTGAACAGTTCTACTTTGAATGTGATAGCCTGCAACACCAACATAAACTTCTGATACTTTAACTTTAGCTATTTCTTCTGCTTGAGCTATAGCTTTTTTTATGGAATCGGCTGTTTTACCCGGATTAACAACTTCACCACGTTCAACACCTACAGACTCTGTAGAACCCATACCTATAATTTCTATTTTACCATCTTTATTTTTGATACCAATAAAGACTTTCACTTTAGTTGTTCCGATATCTAAACCGACTATAAATTTTTTTTCTTCCATATTTTTACTGTTTTATTATTTAATTATTATCTTTTTGTACATACTGCCTGTCCATGAAAAATTAAACTTATTTCACTGTATTTATTCCATTGTTCTTTAGATATATTTGTATCCTTATAAAGATATTCAAGTCGTTTTAACTTATTGATAATATTAGTTGTGTCGCCAAGTTTTATAGTATAATTTTCTTTATATGGTATCAAAGTGTAAGTAAAAAACTTTTCTTTTTTTATTATATTAGATTTAATATTGATACTATTTATTCTTTCTTTCAGACTATTATTATTATATATTTGGGAAGCAATCTTATAAACACTTACAAGCAAGGAATTATTTGTTGTATCTTTTACAGTTTTGCTAATAATTTCAGGAATATTTATCTGTATAACCTTTGCCTGATGGACATTAGCAACGGGTTGCAAAATTTTTGCATCAGAAGATAGATATTTATGATTTTTATTTTTTGAAATCAATACAGCTATTGGCTTACTTTGTACAACGTTAATTTCTAATTTACCTAATATTCCAAGTTCAGCTTTAGAAGAATAAACAAAGTTTAAAGCATTAAGATATTTAACTATTTCTTTTACGGAAATTTCTTTGCGTTTTTTCCCTTTAAAATCGCCAAAATGTGCAATTAAATCTTTATTTATTTCTTCAATTGTCAGCATTTTGTCATCACTTTGATAGTGTAAAGTCAGTATTACTTCTTTTACTTTTATGTATTGAGCTGTGACATTTGCCGCAAAAATTAGAATTGCTACTCCTGCTATTATGGAAATTGTTATCAGAAATTTTTTCATTGTTGCAATATATCCTCTATAGGTTTAACTAATTTATCTATATCTCCTGCTCCAATGGTAAGTAATATCTGAGGCTTTAAGGCAGGTATTAATTCCAATAACTGGTCTTTCGTTACGTAATATTTATTCATTTTTTTTATATTACTGAATAGTATATGAGATGTTATTCCTTCTATTGGCTGTTCTCTTGCAGGATAAATGTCCAATAATATTATTTCATCCAATAATTCCAATGATGTAATAAATTCATCTTTTAAATCGCGAGTACGGGAATAAAGATGCGGCTGAAAAATTCCTGTTATCCGTTTATCAGGGTAAAGATGTCTAATAGATTTGATACAGGTTTCTATTTCAGCAGGGTGATGAGCATAATCATCTATATATATTGTATTATTATTTTTCACTCTCACATCAAAACGTCTCTTCATACCATTGAATGACTGTAAGCCCTTTCTTAAAGATTCTTCATCTATTCCACATTTAAGACATACGCCCATAGCAACTATAGCGTTTTCTATATTGTGCAGTCCAGGATAAGAGAGGCACATATCAAAATAAACTTTATTTGGTGTATGAAAATCAAAGTAATAATTTCCCTTATAAACACGGATATTCCACGCATAATAATCCGTTTCAATGTTATTTAATGAATATGTTTCTATATTTCCTTCAAATAAATTGGCTATCTTTTCATTTACGAATAATGTTCCCTCTTTCATGTTTGTCTGAGAAGCAAATTGTTGAAAAGCAGAAAGCAGATTTTCTTTTGTGTTGTAAATATCTAAATGATCTGCATCTACAGCAGATATAACAGAATTAAACGGATGAAGAGTAAGAAAAGAACGATCATATTCGTCAGCTTCCACAACTAAATATTTACTTTTTTCATTATGATTAAATAATAAATTAGTATCATAATTTTTTGAAATTCCTC
Source organism: Bacteroidales bacterium (assembly GCA_031272245.1). Taxonomy (GTDB): domain Bacteria; phylum Bacteroidota; class Bacteroidia; order Bacteroidales; family P3; genus JAISGN01. The sequence continues at coordinate 35,000 of JAISUE010000020.1, read as the reverse complement.
CTAATAACGCAGTGCAACTAATAGGTGACTGAAATAAAATATGAGCTATCATACCTGATATAGTAGTTTTTCCATGTGTTCCGGCAACAGCGAGTGTCTTTTTATCTTCAGAAATGAGACCTAAAATCTGTGAACGTTTATAAATTGGAGTATTTCTTCTGTGTAATTCGGTGAGAATATGGCTGTCTTCAAAGTGAATAGCAGGAGTATAAATAGCTAAATCAAGTTCCTGTGGTAAAATATTTATATCATCTTCATAGGTTATTTTTATTCCTTCGGAAGAAAGTTGTTCGGTCAAATCCGTTTTTGTGCGATCATAACCAAAAATATTATAACCTTTGTGAGCAAAATATCTGGCTAATGCACTCATTCCTATACCACCTATGCCAATAAAATAAATATTTTTGTTCATATTTCTACTTTTTATTTCAATACTATTTTTTCTATTTCATTTACTATTTTTTCTAAAGCATTCGGCATTGCAATTTTTTTTAAGTTCTTTTCCAATGTTGTGCAAAGTTCTTTGTCATTAATTATACGGTCAAGTTCAGGTATAAGTTTAGTTCTCGCATCGTTGTCTCTTACTAAAATAGCTGCTTTTTTGTCGGCAAGTGCAAGTGCGTTTTTTGTTTGATGATCTTCTGCTACATTTGGAGAAGGAACAAGTAAACATGGTTTACCAACGATAGCTAATTCTGCTATTGCTAAAGCGCCTGCTCGTGATATAATAAAGTCAGCTTCATTATATGCTTTATCAATATCGCGAATAAATTCATATACTTTTATGTTATTTCCCTCTAAATCTTCAACTAATTTTTTAGCTTTGTTATAATAATTCTTACCTGTTTGCCATATTAAATAAATATTATTTTGTACGAAATAATCAATATTTTCAGCAATACTCTCATTAATTGTTAATGCTCCTAATGAACCACCGACAGCTAATACCGATTTTCTATCGCATTTGTTGTTTTCAATTTGATCAGTTAGATTTTTAATTGTATTTCTTACAGGATTACCACATAAAACAATCTTATTTTTTGGAAACCATTTTTGCATATTTGGATATGCTACACAAATAATATCTACTTTTTTGGATAGTACCCTATTAGTTATTCCGGGTAATGAATTTTGTTCTTGAATTAAAGTCGGTATGTTTAAACGAGTTGCTGCATAAAGAGCTGCAGAAGAAGCATATCCTCCTACCCCTATCACAATTTGAGGACAAAATTCTTTAATGATTTTGGATGCTTTTCTCAGACTTCTTATGAATAAAATTAACACTTTTATATTTTTCAAAATATTATGTCTATCAAAACCTATGATGTTTAACCCTTCTATTTTATAACCTGCTTCCGGTACTTTTTGCATCTCCATCCTGTCATTTGCTCCAATAAAGAGTATTTCACAATCATATTTATTTTTTAATTCATTAGCAATAGCAATCGCAGGAAAAATATGTCCTCCTGTGCCTCCTCCACTAATAATTACTTTTTTTATGTCTAATATTCTATTTTCTATCATTGTTTATTACCATTTATTTTTATGCAAACATTTTTCAAAAATTATATACTTGAAATATCAATATATACTTATCAATCTTTCTACCTATTTTCTTCCTCTTTAGTTTGAATTAAATTATCTAAACTACTATTTTCATTAACTTCTTCCATATCTTCATCATAAGATTCTTTCTTTTCTCCTTGTGATGAAATGTTAAGGACAACACCTAAAGCAATACATGCAAACATATATGAAGTTCCTCCTTTACTTATGAATGGCAAAGTCTGTCCTGTAACTATTCTAAATCCAGAACCTACAAACATATTTATCAAAGACTGTATTATAATAACTAACCCTACTCCTATCGCAATGAAAGCCCCAAACATTCCTTTTGACTTTTTAGCAATCATAAAGCATCTATAAAGTAAAATCATATAAAGAAGCATTACAACGAAGCCAAAAAGAAATCCTCCTTCTTCTAAAATAATAGTATAAATATAGTCATTATGTGCTTCAGGTTGAAAGTTAGCTAATTGAGAATTTCCTATTCCTTTTCCCATCACTCCTGCTGTACCAAGAGCTAATCTTGCATTTTTAACTTGTATGTTCAATTCTTGAGGAAAAATTCGTTCATATCCTTCAGTAATTCTATCCATTCCCGGAATATTTTTCATTTGTTCCGGATATTTAGATGTAAGAGTGAATGCTATAGTTAAAGATATTCCCACAATTAAAGCAAGATTAATAAGATATTTTTTTCGCATTCCTGCAATAATCATAAGTAAAAAACATGATAGAAAAGTTATTCCTGCTGCAGTTGCACTTTGAGGTATTATCAAACCACATACTATTCCGACAGGAATTATTATGCGAATAAAGGCTTCTTTGGTTTTCAACCTGTCTTTCAATAAAACAAGTTCTCTTGCCATATATAATACAAGTATATACTTTGCCATTTCTGATGGCTGAAATGCTCCAAAACCGGGTATAGGTATCCATCTTTTATGTATAATCAAAACAAATATAAGTAAACCTATAGAAATTAAAAGTAGCGGAGCAAGAAATTTAGAAATTTTTGTGTATGATATTTGAGAACAAGTGTAAATACAAACAAAACTAAATGCTATCGTAATAAAGTGTTTTATGAACAGTCCAAAAGTACTTTTATCAATAGTGTAGGCTTCATTTCCTATAGCACTATATACTTCCACTAAAGAAATAAGCATAAGTAATATGAAAATTATCCATATTCCCATGTCTCCTTTGAGAAAAGCTCTACCTGTTTTTATTTGCTTGTCCATATTTTTTTGCATTAAAGTTCGTTTATAGCCCTAATATAGTTTGTAGCATTTATACTTACATTTTCTTTTTCTCCACAGGCAGGTGAGAATACAACAACATCGTCATTACTTGCATATTCATAAGCTATTTTGACAGCTTCTTCAACATTAGCTACATTTATCATTGTAGGTACAATGCCAACAAAAGGTTTAAGTCTATCTTCATTGCCAATATTGATTAAAATCCTTACTTTTTCACTCGCAGACGGAATAAGAGTAGAAAGTTCTTCATAATTTTTAGACTTTAATTCGTAATAACGTTCACATCCAATTATCCAAATAGCATTTTGATTAAGACTTTCCAACATAAACCAAGTAGAATTTGCACACAAAGCTGCTGCATCATCAATAAATTTCACTCCTTTCACAGTTGCGACTTCTCGCATTCTGTGATTTTGTATCCCATTATATTCAAACATTTGTTGCAGAACTCTTTTTCTAACGTTTGCTATTGAGGCATAATTTCTTGATGCGAGTGTTTTATTTTGCGTATTTTCAATATAAAAAGTTGTGTTTTTCATTATTTTTTCTTGAATTTATTCATTTATAATTTTTACTTTATTATTATCTTAATTTTAATGTTACAATGGTTAATACTGCAAGGATTATGCTTGCAATAAAAAATCTCTGAACAATTTTTGGCTCTGCATAACCCTTTTTCTGATAGTGGTGGTGTAGAGGCGACATTAAAAAAACACGTTTTCCTACACCTGTTTTTCGTCTTGTATATTTGAAATATGAGGTCTGAATTATTACGGAAAGATTTTCCATTAAGAAGATACCGGCAAGGATTGGTAACAAAAATTCTTTTCTTATTAGGATGGCAATTACAGCAATTATACCTCCTATTGATAGAGAACCCGTATCTCCCATGAATATTTGAGCAGGAAAAGCATTATACCAAAGAAAACCTGTTGTAGCCCCAATAAAGGCAGCAATAAATATCGTAAGTTCTCCTGCATTTGGGATATACATTATATTCAAATAATGAGCAAACATAATATTACCTGATACCCATGCAAGAATAGCGAGAGTACTCCCTATGATTGCAGATGTACCTGTAGCTAATCCATCTATGCCATCTGTAAGGTTTGCACCATTTGACATTGCTGTAATTATAAAAATAACTATTGGAATAAAGATTAACCATGCCCAATCTTTATAGTTTTTACCTGTCCATTTGACCAGAGAAGTATAATCAAATTCATGATTTTTAATAAATGGGATTGTAGTTTTGGTAGAACGTTTAGATTGTTGTTGAAAATCCATTTTAGCTTTTTCATATTTTGTCTGATTTTGTATATTGTGTGCTTGAACATACGTGTCTATATCAACTTTTTCTTTTATTGTTAGTGCAGGATGAAAATAAATTAACCCCCCTACTACTGCTCCAAGTATAACTTGTCCAATAATTTTAACTTTACCGGAAAGCCCACGCTTGTTTTTACGAAACACCTTTATATAATCGTCTGCAAATCCTAAAAGCCCAAGCCATACTGTAGTAACAAGCATAATTATAATGTAGATGTTAAGGATTTTTGCGAATAAAAGTGTTGGAATTATTATAGCTGCAAGAATTATCAATCCGCCCATTGTAGGAGTTCCTTCCTTTTCCTTTTGTCCTTTAAGTCCTAACTCACGTACATTTTCTCCAACTTGTTTTAATTTCAAATAACAGATAATTCTCTTACCATAAACTATTGAAATAAATAAAGATGTTATAACAGCCATTGCAGCGCGAAAAGATATATATTGAAATACACCTGTTAATGGTATGTCAAAATCTCTATAAAGCCAATCAAATAAATAATACAACATATATTACAAATTAAAGTTTAACAATTCTTCTTTATCATCAAAATGATATTTTATACCATCTATCTCCTGATATTTTTCGTGACCTTTACCAGCAACAAGCACAATATCTCCTTTTTTTGCAAGCATACATGCAGTTTTAATAGCAGACTTACGATCTACTATAGTTAAAACATTGTCGTAAGTTTTTAATCCTGTAATCATGTCATTTATAATTTTTTGAGCATCTTCGTTGCGAGGATTATCAGAAGTTATTATTAAATAATTACTTTCTTTTTGAGCTATTGCCGCCATTTCAGGTCTTTTGGTCTTATCTCTGTTGCCACCACAACCAACTACACAGATAATATTTGACTTTCCATGTACAATTTCATTAATTGTAAAAAGAACATTATGTAATGCATCAGGAGTATGTGCATAATCTACAATAGCCATTGCACCTGTTTTCAAAGGAACAAGATTAAAACGTCCTTCTGCAGATTGCAAAAGAGAAATTCCCAAAAGAGATTTTTCTTTTTCTAATCCACATAAAATAGAAACGGAATAAATAGCTAACAAATTAGAAGCATTGAATTTTCCTATTAACCGTGTAGAAACATCTACTCCATTAAAATTAAGTATCAGTCCTTCAAAACTGTTTTCCATAATAGTAACATGAAAATCTGCTATATGTGTAATGGCATAAGTGTAAGTTTGAGCCTTAGTATTTTGAATCATAACAGAACTATGCTTGTCATCAGTATTAACTAAAGCAAAAGCTGTTTTGGATAAATTATCAAAGAAAAGTTTTTTTGCCTTTATATAATTATCAAATGTGTGATGATAATCCAGATGATCGTGAGTTATATTAGTAAAAACAGCTCCAAAAAATTTTAATCCTGCGATTCTTTGCTGAACAATTGAATGAGAAGATACTTCCATAAAAACATATTCACAACCTTCATCAACCATTTGAGCAAGAAGATAATTTAATTCCAATGCATCAGGTGTGGTATGAGTTGCTGTTACAGTTTTATCATTTATCTTATTTACGATAGTAGATAATAAACCTGCATTATAACCTGCCCAAATAAAAAGGTTATAGAGAAGTGTTACAATTGTAGTTTTTCCATTAGTACCAGTTACACCTATTAGTTTAAGCTTTGTAGACGGATTACCAAAATAGTTTGCCGCCATAAAACCAAGAGCAGTATCTGAACTCTTAACCTTAATATATGTTACTTCATTATTTAATTCATCAGGTAAAGTTTCACAGACAATTACACTTGCACCATTTTTAATACTTTGTTCAATAAATTTATGTCCATCAATAATAGTGCCGTGTTGAGCAACAAATATGCAATCCTTTTCAACTTTACGAGAATCAAAACAAATAATACTTACCTGTCTTTCTATATTGCCTATAGATGTTTCGTATTTTACGTGTTTTAATATATCTTTTAGTTTTTTCATCTATTATTTATTTTTAAGTTTAATTGACTTTCTTGCCATAGCTCTATCAGCTAATGTTTTGAATGTAGGAGCCGCTAATTCACCTCCATGTTGTTTGCCTAATTGAGCTTCAGAAATAATAACAATACATGAATATAATGGCTTGTCAGCAGGAAAATAACCAACAAAAGATGCTCTATTACGACTTTTATCGCGGTTTATTTCGGCGGTACCTGTTTTTCCTGCAACACCATAAGTAGTTCTTGATAATTTTGCTGTTCCATGTTCAACAACCCTTTTTAAAACAGATTGCAAAGTTTCAATTGTTTTATCATTACAAATCTTTTCTCTTAAAATATTTGTCTTTAATTTTATAGTGTCTATTTCCCCATTGTTATTTTTTAAAATATGAGAAACAAACATTGGTTTAACCATTACACCATTATTTGCAATAGCATTATAAAAAGTAAGCATTTGCATAGGTGTTATAAGTGATACATAACCATAACTCAATCTTAAAACATCGTCAACCGATGAAGATCTTGCAGTAATAGAAGGCAACGGTTCTGTTCCAATATATGGTTTGTTATTTTTTTTAAATATGAATTGAAAGTCTAATCCTAAAATACTGTCAAAACGAAAATATTGTTTTATATCATCTATAAATTGTTTTTGTTTTCCTTTTTTTACATAGTTTTCATAAACTAAATAGCTTATACCAACATTTGAAGAGTATTCCAATGCTTCAGAAAATGTAAACCGTCCATTTTTGGCATTATCATCTTCAATAGTTTTTTTTGTTTTAGGAAAAAACATACTACCTTTTGGTACAGTATCGGTTATTTGTGCTAATCCTTTATCTAACATTAACATTGAAGTAACAGTCTTAAATGTAGAACCTGATTCCATTCTGTCTATTAATGCTATATTTCTTAATTCTCTATATTGTCCCGTTATAGAGTCATATTCCAAATTTGAAATAGCCTTAATATGACCTGTGGAAACTTCCATAAGAATTACACAACCTGATTTAGCATTGTTTTCAATAAGGCATTTTTCCAAAGAATAATCTGCAAGTTCCTGTAAACTGACATCTATAGTGGTAATAATATCACATGGTTCTTTATTTATTATTTGTCTGTCAATTAAAGATGCTGCTACTTTTTTTGTTGATATACTCTCCGCAGGTCGTAATAATAAGGAATCATATTTTCCTGCTATACCGTCATAAAGACTTATTTCACTTTGCCAGATACCTATTGTCCTGCGAGCCATTTTCCCCAAATCATTATAAGGATAAAAACGTTTATAGTATTCTCTTTTTGTTATTGACGGTAAATTCCAACACCGATTAAAAAATGGAAATGTTTTCATTCTTGCTATTTGTGCAGGAGTAACTTCTTTTGCTATTAAAACGTTATATCGTTTTTCTTTTCTCGCTTGTTGCAATTCTTTGAGATATTGTTTTTTTGTTTTGTCAGGTAAAAGACGAGATAACGAATCACTTAATGCAACAACATTAGTTCTAAAAATACTATCCCACTTTTTATCTAAATTATTTCCTAAATCCAATCTTATTTCATAACGTAAAATATCGGTAGCGAAGATTAAAAAGTCATCGTTTTCACTATCTAACGAATAAATATTACCTCTTTTTGCTGGTAATATTTCCTTTTTATTATAGTTTCTTTCATATTCTTGTTTTGCTGAATCGTGATAATGTATTTGGACATAAAGTATCCACCCAAGAATAATAATGCATGGAATAAACATTAATAAGTATATAATAGTGCGTCTTCGCAAAAGATATTTTTTATTGTCCTCCATTTTCTACCTCCTTTGGTATTATTATTTCTTCTTTTATAGGTTCTGCTGACACTTTTACACCTCGATTTTCCAATTTTTTACTAACTTCTAACATTAAACTGTTGCGTTGTAAGATAGCTCTCTGCTCACTTGTCTTATCTTGTAGTTTTTTAATTTCTTCTATAGTGCGGTTTTTTTCCTGTATTGTCTGCTCTATTTGATAACGAATTCCTATATAAACAATATAAAAAACTGAAAATACCATAATAATAGGTATATTTTTAATAAAGCTTTTTGAAGTTAAAAATGAACCGTCAAATATATTTTTTACTTTTATTCTTTTATTCTTTTTCATAACATTATATTTTTTGTCCAATTCTTAACTTGGCACTTCTTGCCCTTGGATTATGTTTAACTTCTTCTTCACTTGCCATTACAGGTTTTCGTTGTATAAGCTTAAAAGGAGATAGTTTATTTCCAAAAAAGTCTTTTTCTTCTTTTGCTTCAAAATTTCCATAGCGAAGAAAATTCTTAACTAATCTATCTTCCAAAGAATGATAAGACATTACAACTATTCTTCCGCCAGAAATCAAACATTCTTCCGCTTGTTTAAGCATTTCTTTTAAACTTTCCAGTTCATTATTTACTTCTATTCTTAAAGCTTGGAATACTATTGCGAAGAATTTGTTTTCTTGTTTGGCGGGAGCTAAATCATATAAAGCATCTTTTAATTCAAAAGTAGTTTCAATTGGTTTTTTTTCTCTCCTATTAATAATGTGTGAAGTTATTTTAATAGCATTTTTCAACTCTCCATAATCTCGAAATACCCTTATAAGGTCTTCTTTTTCGTATTCATTCACAATATCTCCGGCAGAAAAACCCTGAGAATTATCCATTCTTAAATCTAATTTACCGTCAAAACGTGTAGAAAAACCTCGTGAAGGTTCGTCAATCTGATGAGAAGAAATTCCTAAATCAGCTAAAATGCCATTAACCTTCATTTCTCTGTAAAGACGAAGATAGTTCTTTAGAGTAGAATAATTATCATTTATTAGAATAAAACGATTGTCCAATATTATATTCTGTCTGCTTTGGTTGTCTCTATCAAAAGCATAAAGCCGTCCATGCTCATTTAGTAAAGCAAGAATAGCTGCAGAATGTGAGCCTCCACCAAATGTAACATCAACATACACTCCATCAGGTTTGATATTCAAACCTTCAATGCATTCTTTCAGCATAACAGGAGTATGGTATGTTAGATTCATATTTGAATTAATTATTATCTATTATTTGTTTTGAAAGACTTGCTCTTAAAGCTTTCAAATCTTTTTCTCTTTTCTTTCTTTCAATGCGTTTGTTTTCGTAATCCTGTTTGCTACGAATTTCAAAACAATTTCCTGCTCCACGGATTACAATATCACTTACTATATTTATTTCTTCACTAAATCTTTTAGGTAAAGGCAATCTGTTACTTTTATCAAGTTCTATAATATCTACATCAGTTAAATCATCATATAAAGCTTCATCGTCATCTGTTCCGTATCTGTTAACATGTTTTAAAATCCAACCCATTTCTTCTTGAAATCCCTGAAAAGAAAATAGTTCCAAACAATGATCATCAAGTTTTTTTCTTATAGCAAACGAACGATTATCGGCTAAATCTAACTGCTCCATAAGTTTGGCCGGCAGTTTAAATCTTCCGTTTATATCTACTTTACAGCAGTCGTTTCCTATTAAGTGGTTCATTCGTTTTATTATTTTTTAAGATTACAAAATTACTAATTTTTCTTTATAAAATACTTTTTTCTACTTTTTTTTTCTTTTTTTTGCTTTTCAAGTTGTTTTTCTATACGAATGAAGTTGAAAAAGGTTACACTTGCAAAAAATTTTTTTATTTATAAGACTTTTTGCTTTAATTTCTAAAGTAAATCAAATACATCTTTGATGCACAAACAAAAAAAGGCAGCGTTTTTTTTGATTACGCTGCCTTTCCAAACAAATATAAACTTGTTTATTCTAATGTTCTTGCTTTTCTAACTTGTTATTGGAAAAAATATAAAATATCTTATTACTTTCCACTATTTGTTCCTGCTTTGTTGACGGATAAAGAACTACTAATGGAGTTTCAAAACTCATCAAAATACGATCAGATATTTTAACTATGGAAAGATAAGGTAGTATATTAGTGTATTCCATAGTTTTATCTTTTTTGATATAAGCAGCTACAGGCAATAGCCCTATCGGAGTAATAATGTTTTTTTCAATAAAAAATGTTTCACAACCTCTGCTGTATTCTAATTGTTTATGTGCAAACAGGAAAGCATTATTCTGTTTTTTATTATAAAAAATTTCAAAATTAAATTCTGTTCCTTCATCCTGCGAAATATATTTCAAATCGTTTCTATAAAAAAATTCTGCAACCGACAATCCGCCAACGTCTTTTTTTACACAAATTTTCAAATTTTCTTTTCCAAGTGTGTAAATTATAGTGTCATTATTCTGTATTGGGGTAATTAGTTCATATCGTTGTTGAGCCACAATGCTATTACAAAACAAAATAAATAAAAAAATAAAAGTTACATTTTTTTTCATTGCGTTATTCTATTTCCATTTTCATCATAAATTTCACTGCGAGCAAATGTTCCATCACTGTTATAAAAATCCCATTTACCTACTTTTATTCCTTTTTTATATTGTCCGTTGTAAAGTTTTGTTCCATTTTCAGTATAAACTATATAAATGCTATCCTGCATTCCATCTACATAATTATGTATAGACTGCACATTTCCATTTTCAAAATAGGCTGTTGATTGTCCATTTAAGATATTTCCCTTAAATGTCCATGCTTCTTTCAATTTAAAGGACTCATAGAATATATATTTTTTTTCAAATCCATTTTGACGAATACTTATATTTACAATTTCATTATCAGCCGTTAATCCTGCGGAAATTAGCGTATCATTAATAGTTACCAAAGGTTTGCTGTCTAATGTAACAATTTCCCATTTGTTGCCAGCCTTATTATTAGTAAAATCTACCGAAGCAAACTTTTTTCCATTTTCAAAATAGTAATTCCAAACACCGTATTTTGAATCGGTTTTAATAGAACCTTCAAAACGAATTTTGCCATTAGGATAGAACATTCGTTGATAAACCAACTGTTTTTTCCCGTCAATAGTTTTGGTATAATAAACAAGTTTAGGTTTTCCATTATCATATTTTGTGACAACTTCTTCTTTCCCTTTTCCGCAGGAAACAAAAATTATGGAAACAATTATTACCAATAATGTATTTTTTAAGAGTTTCATATTTTCCATTTATTAAATCTAATTGCAAAAATAAGTTTTTTTTCTAAATTATTAAGTTTAAAGCAATAAAAATAATCTTATTAATTCATTAAAACAGTTAAAAATTACTGCATTAACTTTTAATTTATCCAAAAAGTGAAAATAAGTCGCAAAGATATATACGTTATGAAAATTTCATCAAGATATTCTAAATAAAAATGCTATTTTTTCAAAATAAAACAAAGAATTATTTACTTTTTATCTTGAATTTACAGTTAAAAATGCAGTTTTTTTTCTCTTTATAAATAAAAAATCAACAAATTTGCTTGAAAATAAAAAAAATAATGTACATTTGCATTCTTAAAAAATTAAAAATTTATCGCTTTATGAAAAGACTTATATTTTCAATATTTAGTTTGGCTCTCGCATTGGGAGTTTCAGCTCAAACACCGACTATTGTTTCTACAACTCCACAAAACAGAAAGGTAGTTTTAGAAGAATATACAGGTGTCAATTGTCAATACTGTCCTGATGGACATAAAAGAGCAGCAGCTTATGCGGCAGCTCGTCCCGGACAAGTTTCTTTGATAAATATACATCAAGGAGGGTATGCAGCACGATATACAACTCAATGGGGTAATGCACTTGCGGCACAAATAAATCTTACGGGGTATCCTGTTGGTACTGTGAATAGACATTATTTTTATAATGATTTACCGAATGATTCTCTTTATGACAACACCGGACATCTTTATACTGCAGATGAATTATCCGTAGGAATTGATACATTAGCATTAAATAGAGGAGTATGGGCTGCTTTTGGTGAATATATTATTCGTCCTATGTCTTCTTTTGTTAATGTAGCAGCAACTGCAGAGATAGATGTTACAACTAAAACTATGACTATACATACTGAGGTTTATTACACTGCAGATGCTGAAAGTTCAAAAAACTTTCTTAACATTGTTGTATTACAGGACAGCATTATTGGACCTCAAACAGGAGCTTCGGCTTACAATCCTACTCAAATGACTGCTGATGGACAATATATTCACATGCACATGTTGAGAGATATGATTACAGGTCAATGGGGAGATACATTAACTGCTGACGGAGTAAATAATATTCCTATGGGGACGTTTATTTCCAAAGATTATACTTATGTGATACCTGACTCTATCAGCAACGAATTGATGGTATATGAAAACTTGCATTTGGTTGTTTTCATAGCAAAAGACCATAAAGAAATATATACAGGAGAAACAATTTATCCAACTCTTGTTCTTCCTCAGGCTGCAACATTAGTAACCAAAGGAGCAAAAGTAGATTACATATATGAATGTAATGGTTTGGCTAAACCTGTATTGACAGTTAAAAATTATGGTCAAGAACCTATAACTTCAATTACTGTCAATTACGATGTAGATAACATAGCAGAGCCTACTTTTAATTGGACAGGAAATATTAATTCATTTGATGATGCAGAAATAGAATTACCTGTTGTTTATGTTGGAACAGGAAAAAGCGTAAAAGTAGATTTTTCTATTACAGAAGTTAACGAACAACCTGTTACTTTTCAATTATCAGCTACTATAAATAAACCTAATCTTACCGTAGGTTCTGAAGGAACACCTAAATTATTGCTTAAACGTGATAGATGTGGTTCAGAAACAAGTTGGAAGCTTTATGATATAGAGGGTAATGTTTTGCAATCAGGAGGCCCTTATTCAGATGTAAGTACAGCACCTAGCAAACCTGATACTATATTATTAACAGGTGTTACCGGAAATGGCTGTTATGTTTTTGAAATTTCTGATGAATACGGAGATGGAATCAATGCCGGTTATGGTTCAGGAAATTATAAAATAGTAGATGCCGAAGGAACAATACTTGTGTCTTCAAATGGTAAGTTTGGTTTTGGAGAAAAGAAAGATTTCAGTATAGCATACGTTGGATTGGAAAATGTTAGTGGTTCTATTTATCAAACATTAGTTTATCCTAATCCTGCTCAAAACAGTACAACTCTTGAAGTCTCTCTTACTGAAACGGCAATAGCAAAAATATCTATTATAGATATGTTAGGAAGAGAAGTTGTTTCGCTTGGAAATAAAACTTTGCAGGCTGGTAATAATCGTTTAGAATTAAATACATCTTCTTTAAACAATGGAATGTATTTTGTTAAAGTTACAACTGCTGCAGGCTCTTCTACGAAAAAACTTTCAATAAAGAAATAACAACAAATAAAGTAAAAAAGATAAATGGTTTTGGCTTGGAACAAATTGTTCCAAGCCTTTTTTATGTACAAGTTTATGAAAAGAATTATAGTTAAAAAACTTTATTTGATTTGTTCTTATCAGAAACCGTTTATAGAGAAATATAATGTTGGAAGTAAAACAAGAAAACCTATAATGCACATTAACAGAATGAATTTCCAAATAAAGCGAAACCATTCCACAAATTCAACTTTAGCAACTCCCAAAACGGCTATCAAAACACCGGATGTTGGTGTTAAAAGATTTGTGAAGCCATCACCTATGTGAAAAGCTGTTACAGTGGTTTGTAATGAAAGACCTACTATTTGAGAAATCTGTCCAAAAATTGGCATTAGTAATGCTGCTTTTGCAGACCCGGAAGTGATTAATGCATTTAAAAGAGTTTGTACGCTGTATATTAAACCTAATGCTCCAAGTTGAGATGTGTGAGATGCCTGTCTTTCAATACCTGAAAGCAGAGCTGTGATTACGTTGCTGTCTTCTAATATAACTATTATGCCTGATGCTAATCCTACTACTAAAGCCGCGCTTAACATATCTTTTGCTCCTGCAAGAAATTCCACTGCTATTTTTGAAGGATTATAGCCCATAGTTATTCCACTTATAATAGCAAAAGCCAAAAATAAAGCTGCTATTTGATATAAAGACCATTCAAATTGAATTACCCCGACAATCAATGTTCCAATTGTGAAAGCAAATATAAATAGCATATATTGAGATTGCCCTCTTTTTTTTATCAATGTATATCCAATACTAAGAAAAATCGCTGTAATCATCAATAGACTTAAACAAAGTCCATTAAATGATTGAAAAATTGTAAAAAGAATAAGAGAAACAGAAACTAATACATAAGACAGATAACAGCCTTTTTTATTATTTAAAGGTAAATCGTGTGTAGAATTTAATGTATTATCTGATTCTATTTTCAATTCATTATTTTTTTTTAGTGTATTAGTTTTAACTTTCTTTGTGTGGCGTAAAATAAAAACAATACCTATGAATGTGAACAGTATCCAAATCCATACTCTATATTCTATACCTGAAAACATTTTCAAACCTACAATGTCCTGTGCTATTCCAAGAGTAAAAGGATTTAGAATACAACCGGCAAAACCCAAACCTGCTGCAAGAAAACAAAGAGAAATGCCCGTTAGTTTATCATATCCCATTTTCAACGATAGCGTAACAAAGAGTGGAACAAAAGCTATTGTTTCTTCACTCATTCCAAATAATGCACCAAAAGAAGAAAATAGGATTATGATACAAACCATAATAATATTGTTTGTCCCTAAAAATTTAAACAACCGATAGTGTTCCAATTTGGAAGATGTATTCAGAAATTTAATTATACCAATATCTATAGCCTTGCTTGAATTATAAATCCAGAAAGCACCTCCTATAATAAGAAGAAAAGATATTATATTAGCGGTACGTGAAAAACCAAATGAAAAACTTGAGAATATTTCCCACGAAAGAGGTTTAGCTGATGGGATAATCCATGTAGAAATTATTGCGATGATTAACAAAAACGCTATAATAACATAAGTATGAGGAAACTTTTTCACAATAAGGTTATTTTAATAGGTTATTCTTCTTCTATTTCTATTTCATCTATAAATAACCATGAAGGCTCACCTGCTGAAATATGCCATTCGGGATTTGTTTTTCTATTAGTAGCTTCTAATCTTAGATAGCGACATTTTACAGGTTGAGATGTATAAAAAGTGTTAATTGTTTTAACTGTTTCTTTTTCACTTATAGGATTTCCCATTATTTCAGATGTTGTATAATTTTCTCCATCCATTGAATAAGAATATTTAACCTGAACAGGCATAAATATCCATGCCCCTGCGTCTTGAATAAAATTTGCTCCAACTCTCTTTACAGAAGTTTCTTTTCCCAAATCAACAACACAAACAACGTCTTCACCTTGATAGCCTTGCCAAGAACCTAAACGCCAATTATCACTTCCTTTTTGTTTATCAATTAAAGCAAAATCTCCTCCTGCAGAATACTGATTATCATAATGAGAATAAATCTTAATACTCCTGCCACTTGGTATTTTTACAAACTTACTTGTAATCATTTTACTCATTTTACCATTATCATTAATAGATGCGGCAGATATTTCGCAGCTTCTGTCAAATAATAAATTTACTTTGTAGTCTTTGAAATTAAATGCTACATCGGAAACCCCATCGTTTTTATTACTAACAGCAACTATTGAATCATTGTCTTCGGCAGGTTTGATTGTTAAATCCAATATATTGCTGAAAGAAGACGTACCTTCATACTCAACATAAGGTACAGGAACAATAAGATTATCTTCTATTTTTGAAGATGGTTGTTCGTCTTTTGAAGAAGCAAAATAAGGATTGGGCTCTTCGCTCATTTCAAATGTAAGATTTCCCCCTGCCATTATTTGTTCATATGTTATAAATGCTTTGTTATAAGGATGTCCGTTAAGAGATACAGAATGTACATATTTCTTTTTCTCGGCATCTTTTGCTGTGATAGTGAATGTTTTTCCACTTTCAAGATGAATGATAGCTTTGTCAAATAAAGGAGATCCTAAAACATATTCATGCGATACAGGATTAACAGGATAAAAACCCAATGCAGACATAACAAACCATGCACTCATTTGTCCTGCATCATCATTTCCACAAAGTCCATTTGGACTATAAGTATAAAGACTGTCCATTATCAATCTTACTAATTTTTGTGTTTTATATGCTGCTCCTGCATAAGCATAAAGATAAGCTGTATGTTGAGAAGGTTCGTTTCCATGAGCATATTGTCCAATTAAACCTGTAACATCAGCTTGCTTTCTCCCTGTTGTTTGAGAAGAAGTAAAAAAACAAGAATCAAGTTTAGTTACAAAAGCTTCATCGCCTCCCATCATTTCTTTAAGAGTTTCTATATCTTGTGGCACATAAAAAGTATAATGCCAGCCATTACCTTCAGTATAATTACGGTCTATTTGGCGAGGATCAAAATTAGGTAAAAAGCGATTATTTTCTTTGGGTTCTATAAAATTAGTTTTTGGATTAAACAGATTTTTGTAGTATTGAGCTTTGGCTATATATTGTTCATAAATATCCTGTTTTTTCATTGCCTTTGCAACTTGTGCAACACAATACATATTGTAAGAATATTCCAAAGTCTTTGAAACACTCTCGTGTTCCTTTTCAGAAGGGATAAATCCATACTTGTCAAACATATCAAGACCAAAATAATGATAGTTTTTCTGTCCCATTTTGGTCAAATTTATTTTTCTTTTTTCAGGGTCAAGAGTGTTTATCAGTGCTTCAAGGACATATTTATCATTTCCAACTAAACCTTTCAAGTAAAGGTCTGCTAAAACACTTGCTCCGTGTTGTCCAATCATACAGTATGTTTCCCAAGAACCAAGTTCCCACATAGGTAATAAACCTGACTGTTTGTAAATATCTAAAAAAGTTAAAGCAAATTCTTTTGAACGTTTAGTGTCTATGATTGCCAGCAAAGGATGTAAAGTTCTGTAAGTATCCCATAAAGAAAATACGTGATAGCGGTTATAACCTGTTGCAGAATGTATCTTTTTATCCATTCCAAGATATTTTCCATTTACATCAGAATAAAGATTTGGGCAAATGGTACTGTGATAAAGAGCAGTGTAAAATTTAACTCTGTTTTGGAAACTACCACCTTCTATCTTTATTTTGCTTAATTCATTTTCCCATAAATCATGAGCTTCTTTTAATGCCTGTTCAAAAGTTTGAGATTTTTCAGCCTTTAAGTTTTTTAAAGCTCCGTCTTCATTCACTGATGACAATGCAACAGTAGCTTCTATTGTATTATTTTTTTTACGTGATTTGCCAAAAGTTAATAACAATCTGTTAAGTTCATTATCATATTTTACCTTTTTTAAAGGTTTTGAAAAATGCGCAGCAAAATAAACAACTTGTTCTTCATTCCAAGCTTTACTAATTCTTTTTCCAACAATAGTATTTTCATCAATTTTAGACCACGAACAATCAAGCAATTCATCTCTGTGTTTTAAATCCACGATTATAGCTTTTTCCATATTCAACAGATAAGTATATTTATGCCAACCGCAACGTTGTGTAGCAGTAAGTTCCACACTAATATTATATTTATCAAGATGCACTTTATACAAGCCTGCTTCAGCCTTTTCATGTTCTTTTTTGAAATCAGAAGAATGATCCGCTTTCAAATCAATAGATGTTGTTGGGATGAAGAGAATATCACAAAAATCACTGCATCCTGTACCGGAAAGATGGGTATGAGAAAAGCCATAAATTGTTTTATCCGTCCAATGATAACCACTGCATCCGTCCCATCCGTCTAATCTCGTATCAGGAGAAAGTTGCACTTGTCCAAAAGGAGCTACTGCTCCGGGATAAGTATGTCCGTGAGCATCAGTACCAATAAATGGATTTACCAAAATAGTTTTTTGTGCAAAAATATAATTCGCACTTCCTGCTAAAAGCAGGAAAAATAATAAATATTTTTTCATTAATAATGATTTTTATGCGGCAAAAATACTAAAAACTTAAAATATTTAAATTAAAAACCGCTGTTTTTTTCAGTTTTTATTTGATAAAAAAATTTTAAAACAATCTTTTAATTTTATTAGAAATATAGCTGAATATTTTTTGTTGAGTTTGCACATTTTTTTTAATAATATAATTTTAAGTATTTAGAATAACGTTAAATGTAGAACACTATAAAGATTTATAAAATGAACTATTTAATATTTATTTGTTTGTTTATTTTATCTATTGATAATTTTTTTGTATTTTTGCAACACGTTAACTATGATTTTAAGATGGACAAGGTTGAATCATTAGTCTCTGCAATAGACTATAAATCAAGAAAAATTGTTGAACAAAACGGCTATTTAAAAATTGAAAATTCTGTTTTGAAGGAACGTATTTTAACTTTGGAATCACAAATTTTAGAAACGATAGAACAAAATAAACATTTAGAGGAAAAAATAAAGCAAATAAATATAGGAATAATAACGCATTCGGATATTGCCGAAAGCAAAACAAAAATAAATGAGTTGGTGCGTAAGATCAATAAATGTATAACAATGATAACAAGTGATAACGATTGATTATGGAAGAATTACCTGTAACGATAACGATTGCCGATAGAAAGTATAAGGTAAAAATTCAGACAGATGAGGAAGAGGTATTTCGTAATGCTTCCAATCTTATCAAAGAAAAATTAGAAGGTTATGCACGATTGTATGCTTATAAGGATAAACAGGATTTATTAGCGATGGTGTTATTGGAATATGTAACACAATATATCAAAATAGAAGAAAAACGTAATTTTAAGGACGAAGAAGTAACTCAAAGACTTGAACAATTAGATAGATTTCTAAACGAACAAATTGATATAAGAAGGTAGTAAATAGCAGTTCTTTGAAATAAACAGACTTATATAGCTGCATCAATTAGACAAAACAGTTTGCAAACTCAACACTAAACACGAACCGAGTAAGCTCATTGTGAGGAAAACAGGCTTCAATTCCTTTTTGGAATCCATAATTTGGCGGTAGAAGTTTGATACACAAGGCTCTCAAAACGTAATTTATCGGAGTTTGACCAACTCCATTTGTCTGTTGGTGCAGTTCTTTTTTGGTTTTGTTGAAAACAATAACGAAAGTTATAATATATAATAAATTTAATTTAATAAAATATGAATGAGTTAATAATAGGAATCATTACAGGGGTTGTTGGCTTGGGAATAGGAGTACTTGTTGCCACAACTGTTTTCAGTAAAAAATTGCAAAAACGTAGCTTGAAAGTATTACAGGAAGCGGAGGATAAAGCAGAAATCATTAAGAAAGAAAAGATGTTGCAGGCGAAGGAAAAATTTTTTCAAATGAAATCTGAGCATGACAAACAAATTCAAGAGCGTAATAACAAAATTGCTCAAATTGAAAATAAAATTAAAGAGCAGCAACGGTCAGCAAGTCAAAAATTGGAAGAACTACAAAAAAAAGACAATGAATTTAAAACTGCAAAAGAAAATTTTAATCGTCAACAAGAAAGACTTGCAGCACGTCAACAGGAAGTAGAAAAAACTTATCGTCAAAGTGTAGAACGATTAGAGCAAATAGCAGGTTTATCGGCAGAACAGGCAAAAACTCAGTTAGTAGAAACACTTGTTGACGAAGCACGTTCAGAAGCTGCAGGCAAAATTATGGATATTGTTGAAGAGGCAAAACTTACTGCAAATCAACAAGCAAAAAAAATAATCGTTCAATCTATTCAACGTACAGCTGCAGAAGTTGCAATAGAAAATACAGTAACAGCTTTTAATCTTGAAAATGAAGAAATAAAAGGCAGAATTATAGGACGTGAAGGTCGTAATATCAGAACAATAGAGAGTTTAACTGGTGTAGAAATCATAATAGATGATTCCCCTGACGCTATTTTATTGTCATGTTTTGACCCGGTTCGTCGTGAAGTTGCACGTCTTTCATTACATAAGCTTGTAACAGATGGGCGTATCCATCCGGCACGTATTGAAGAAGTTGTTGCAAAAACAAAGAAACAGTTAGAACAGGAAGTAATTGAAATAGGTAAAAAAACATGTATAGACTTGGGTATAGTTAATCTTCACCCTGAATTGATAAGGATGGTTGGTAAAATGAAATATCGCTCTTCTTATGGACAAAATCTTTTACAACATTCTCGTGAAGTTGCCAATTTATGTGCGACTATGGCTTCGGAACTTGGTCTTAACGCTAAAATAGCAAAGCGTGCAGGGCTTTTACATGATATAGGGAAAGTACCAGATAATGAACCTGAATTACCACATGCACTTTTAGGGATGAAACTTGCAGAGAAATTTAAGGAGAAACCGGAAATATGTAATGCTATTGGCTCTCACCACGATGAAACAGAAATGAATAGTCTTTATGCTCCTATTGTTCAGGTTTGCGATGCTATTTCCGGAGCAAGACCAGGAGCAAGACGCGAAGTTGTTGAAGCCTATATTAACCGTCTTAATAAATTGGAAGAATTAGCAATGTCGTATAATGGTGTTCTTAAGACTTATGCCATACAAGCGG
This sequence comes from Bacteroidales bacterium, assembly GCA_031272245.1. GTDB lineage: Bacteria > Bacteroidota > Bacteroidia > Bacteroidales > P3 > JAISGN01. The sequence goes on along the minus strand of JAISUE010000020.1, from coordinate 14,449 downwards.
GACGTGAATTGCGTGTTATTGTAGCCGCAGACAAACTTACTGATGCTGAAGCAAGCCAATTATCATTTGATTTGTCAAAAAAGATACAAACCGAAATGGTGTTTCCCGGCATGATAAAAGTAACAGTTATTCGCGAAACAAGATCTGTTAATTTTGCAAAATAGTTAATACTTAAACTGATAGAAAAAAAGCCAAAGAGATATTTATTTCCTTGGCTTTTTTGTTGATATATATAGTAGGAAAACAAAAAATACTCATAAAAATATTTAGGTTCAATTATGTTTTCAAAAAGTTAAGAACATTTAAACCTTCCAATTTATCAACCCGACCAAACAATGCAAGTAAAAACTAATTCATTTCTTTAACATTATAAACAGGTATATTTATTTTGTTTGAGAGAGCATCTATAAGTTTTGTTGAATTAAGTTTAAACCCATTTGCAGCAATAGGGTTTATTGTTATTGCAATAAGATTTGCAGGAGTTAATACTTTAATTTTCCCTCCATTTTGCAAAAATAAATCAGTATTTGCAGGAGAAGAAAATATTTTTGTGAAATCTTTTATTATAAGTTCAATTTTTGAAATATCGGGTTGAGTTAATATGAATTTAATAAGGCTGTCGGTTAATATACCACTTATAAATAATGTTTTTCCTTTAGAAAAGATTATATCCTTATATTTTTCTAACATTAAAAGAGATGGTATAGGCAAAGGAATTATATTTTCATTGTTCTCAATAACATAAATACCATTTTTAATATTTACTAATTTGCATGTTAAATTTTTGGTAACAGGTTGTAATAAAGTCATTCTGAAAACGAAGTCTGTTTTCTTTACTATTTGATTTATACTCATTGAAAGAGCTGTTCCGGTAGAAAGTATCATTGCTTCTGTGATGGAAGGACTGCCAAAACTTAATCTTGACAATGCTCCATCTATTAAACATAAATCATTATCCTGTAATAATTCATCTATAATTTTTTTTAACCATGTTGTATCGGAAGGACCTGCTAATAAAACTTTTCCTTTATTCATAGCTTTTGCTTTTATAAGTCTTCCCAATGCTGTATGTTTGTCGGATATACCTTGAATAGATGCAGTTATTTGCTTTAATGGATAAAGTTTTTCTGCAGTAATAAAAGTAGTTTGTGGATAAATTGTGATTTCAGGCTTGGAGTTTGCAAAAATACTGTCCTGTTTTTCTCCATCTACACCAACAGAAGTTAAAGCTATTCGCAAATTTTTACAATAAAGGGAAGATAAAACATAATTTAATGTTTCTGTCTTCCCTGTGTTTTTTTCCATTCCAACAAATGAAATACTACGATAACGCAATATATCTGATATTAGAGACATAATAATTTATGTGTAGAAATATTGTTTATCATTTTTATTAAAAGCTATGTTTAAAACAAACTTTTTTTTATTTTTTCGTTCTTTCATGTCTTTCAAGATGTGATGGTTCTAAAGCTAAACTATCACCATGAAGCAATGAAGCAACACCTTCTCTTTCCAAACTTGCGGCTTTGTTTTCTTCATATTTCAGAAAATCTACATCGCATTTGCCGGGTGTATAATCAACAGGCTCTGTATAAGTAGTGATAACTCCTTCAAAATTTCTTAACACTACTCGTCCTGGACTTTGAGATATTACATATTGTGGCATAACAGGTGTTTTTCCTCCGCCACCGGGAGCATCTACAACAAAAGTTGGCACAGCGTAACCGGAAGTATGTCCGCGTAAATTTTCTATTATCTCTATTCCTTTTGAAACAGGAGTACGAAAATGTTCAAGTCCCATAGACAGATCACATTGATAGATATAATAAGGTCTAACCCTTGCCTTTACTAATTCGTGAACAAGCTTTCTCATAACCCTGACATCATCATTTACTCCTCTTAATAATACACTTTGATTTCCTAACGGCACTCCTGCATTTGCAAGTTTTGCACATGCTTCCCTTGCTTCTTGTGTCAATTCATTAGGATGATTAAAATGAGTATTAAGCCAAACAGGATGATATTTTTTTAACATATTGCATAAATCATCAGTTATTCTTTGCGGACAAACCACAGGAACACGGCTGCCTATTCTAATAATTTCAACATGAGGTATAGATCTTAACCGTTCTATAATTGATTCAAGCATTTTATCACTTACCATTAGTGCATCTCCTCCTGACAACAATACATCTCTCACTTGAGGTGTAGCAGCAATATAATCTATTGCTTGCTGAATTTTTACAGAAGGACTTTCGCAATCATGCTGACCTGCAAAACGTCTCCTTGTACAATGACGACAATACATTGAACACATGTCAGTAATTAGAAACAAAACTCTATCCGGGTATCTGTGAGTAAGTCCCGGAACAGGAGAATCTTCATCTTCATGCAAAGGGTCTAATAAATCAGCATCAACTTTATGTAATTCGTTAGCAGTTGGAATAGCTTGTCGTCTTACAGGGCAATTTGGATTATTAACATCTATTAATGAAAGATAGTAAGGTGTTATTGCCATTCGCAAAGAAGTTAAAGACTTTGCGACACCTTCTTCTTCCTCTTTGGTCAAATTTATATACTTTTTTAACTCATCAAGAGTTTCTATTCGGTTTTTTACCTGCCATTTCCAATCATTCCATTGCTCGTCTGTAATGTTTGGAAACATCAATTTTCTATTATTTACTTGCATATATTTGATATTATTATGAGTTTATATTTTTTAGATAGTACAAAATTAATAAACACAGTTAAATAAACTATTTAAATAAATTGTCCGCCACGTTCTACTTCAACATCTGTTACAAATTGACGAATGCGTTGTTCGTCTTCTTTGCGACAAATCATTAGAATATTATCGCTTTCTACAACAATATAATCATTTAAGCCCTGTAATACTACTAATTTATCTTTAGGAACATTTACTAAACAATTTGTTGTTTCATAAGCCATAACATTACGACCAACTATCGCATTCATATTTTCATCCTTCTTCCCCACATTATACAATGCTTTCCATGTTCCAACATCACTCCAACCAAAATTAGAAGGAATTATATACACATTTTCCGCTCTTTCCATAATTGCATAATCAATGGAAATAGCAGGTGAAGAAGAGTATGCTGCGTTAATAAAATCTTTTTCGTCTAATTGTTTTTCGCTATTGTATTCAAATGCATTAAATACATCAGGACAATATGTACGCATAGCCTCATCTATAGAATGCATATTCCAAATAAATATACCTGCATTCCATAAAAAATCTCCACTCGCAATAAACTTTTTAGCCATATCTTCATTTGGTTTTTCTGCAAATAATTTGACTTTTTTGATGTCTTTATCAGTTTTACAAGTCTTTTTTTCTAAATATTGTACATATCCATAACCTGTATTTGGATACGCAGGCTTAATGCCTAATGTTATAAGTATATTTTCCTGTTCTACAGCTAACAATCCCTGATTTATAGTACGTATAAATAACTCTTCGTCATTTATAACATGATCGGAAGGAGCTACAACTATGTTTGCGTTAGGATTTATTTGTCGTATTATGTAATTGGCATATGCAATGCAGGGAGCAGTATTTCGTCTGCTTGGTTCGCATAAGACTTGCATTTCGTCAATACATGTAATTTGAGTCAAAACTAAATTACGATATATTTCATTTGTTACTATAAATATATTTTGTTTTGGAACAATTTGTTCCATTCGTTCAAAAGTTAATTGAAGTAATGATTTATTTACTCCCAGTACATCTATAAATTGTTTTGGTTTGCGTTGTCTGCTCATAGGCCAGAAACGAGTTCCTATTCCCCCAGCCATAATTACGCAATAATTATTTGTATTCATATACAAAGTATAATTTTATTTTTAGGCAAAAGTAATAAATTTATTTAACAGTATTTTAGAAAGTATGCCGAATAATTAAGATGAAAATGTTAATTCAAACAGTCTTATAATGATTAAAAAATTTCATTTTTGTAAGATAACATTTTAACCTTCTAAAATGTGTTTATAAGGGACGTTTTAATATGATTTTATGCTGTATAAACAATATTTATTCTTGATTAATAAATATTTATTCCTGACTAATAAATATTTATTCCTGATTAATATTTTTTACTATTTGCAAACAAAGTTTTTAACCGATTAAAAAGATTGCCATGTCTTAAAAATAATTAGACTTAAAAAGGATTTATAGTAACATTAAAAGTTTTTTTAATGTCTGCAATATTGATTTGGAGGACTTTGATATAATTTTTGACGGTCAGTGTTTTTTGCAGCATACTTTCTAAAACACCATCATTTATTCTAAAACAAATTTAATCGTTTTTGAACCATATTTTGAATGAACTTTTGCTATGTAATATCCATGTAAAAAAGGAAGAATATCTGTATAATAATTGCATGATAATTTTGAAAAGAAAACACGTTTTCCTATTAAATTATATATTTCAATGCTTTCAAGAGCATCACCATCAATGGTTATTCTGTTCTCATTTACCCAAATGTTTATAGTTTTATCATCAGTTAATTTGTCAATGGTTGAATTGTGTGAAAGTTTAAGTATAAATCTATTAGCATTTTCACCTTCATAAATATAAACAGGATAAATTTCATTTTCATATATTTGAGTATTTGTTCCATTTTTCAAATCAATAAGATTAATTTGTACATTTTCTCTGATTCCTAAAAAACTTAACGAAATTTCTTTCTCAATATAAGAATGAAAATTTATGGCTGTTTCATAAGGAAGTTCTTTTATTGTATTTTTTACAATAGAGTGTCCCTTTATATTAAAATATGGAGAAACAATAAGATGGTTATCCGAAAAGAGAGCATAAGCATCATAAATATCAAAATCATTTGAAGCCGTTTCCAAAAATGCTATGTTTGCTTTTTGAGAAAAATTATTTGTCGTTGCATTAATAGTTATTTGTTCAAGAGAATAAGTTTTATTAGGTTCGTTATACATTTCTTTTGAGAACATTACTTGTTGTTGCATTATGCTGTCAGGGAATGCTATCATAAAACCATAAGAAGGATAAATTAAAGTATCATCATACATATCTTTTATAATCCAATCACCTGTATTATTAAGATTTTTATCCCAAATATAAACAGCTTTCCCTTGAATAAACAATGATTCTTTTTCATTTTCTTTAATAAAAGATGAAGAATGAATAGCAGCAGGATATGGATTAGAGAGTGCTATCCATTCAGGTTCATTATAATTTTGAACAGAGAAATAAAAAGGACTTGTATTTATTGTTTCTCCGTTAAAATAAATGGTTGTTGCCGTATTATTACCTTCATTATTTTCAGATATGTCAATGCCTCCATTCCAAACAAAAATACCTTCACCTGCTTTTAATGAATCTGTTCTATATGCGTATTCGGAATACCAGTTATTATCATTATAATTATAAGGATAGGCTACTATAAAATTATGTGATGAGTTACGAAAAGCAGATAAACCTTGTGAGTTAAGAAAAGATGTATCATTTGAAAAGAATCCAAAGGTTGTATTTCCTGTTGGAGAACCAAAAAATTCCCATTTATTATAATCAATAATTCTTTCAAAAATTATATTGAAGTTATATTTGCTTTTGTTTATAAATTGTCCCCCATCTCTTATAGTTAAAACAGAAGTATCAGATAGAGAATAATCATTAGGGACATTCATTATTTCTCCATTTCTTATAATACGAGGCATTACTAACTCATAAAAAAGAACAGGTAAGCCGTCATTATGCAACCATAATGCTTCATGTACAAAAAAATTTGTGGTATAGTTGTTAAGATTATTAACAAAAATTTCAGATTTCATTTCTTCAAACGTTTTTACGACAACACTTGTATCATCAATATGTATGTTATTAGGTAAATTATTTCCTCTCCAGTCATTTTCTGCAAGAGTAAAACAGTTATTTGAACCCTCTTTATTTCGTTTCCCAACAAAACTTCCAAAATTAGTTTTATCTGAAGTATCACATCTATCAATTTTATTTGCAGCATAACAATTAAAAATGGCATTGCTGTTTTTCTGTCCTATTAAGCCTCCCGCTGCATTGTTTGCAATGATGTTACATTTTGACGAATAACTATTAGAAACTGTTGAAGACAGATTACCAAATAAACCGCCAACATAAAATTTAGCTGTTATCTGACAATATCTGCTACCGCAATTTTCTATTAAACCAAGAGCATTGCCTATCAAACCTCCAACATAGTTGTTGCCTGATATAATACAATCTGTTACAATACAATTTATTACTTTGGTTGAACTTGTATCTTTAGTCTTTTTATTAACTTTTGTCTGTTGGTATCCAAGAATGCCTCCAACATAATCATTCCCCGATATATTACAATCAGAGAGGATAATATTTTTTATTTCCATTCCTTTAATATCCGGAGCAGTACAACCAAATAAACCTGCACAATCCCTATTTGTTTTAATTGTTCCATTGATTATTTTATTGTTACCGTCAAATGAACCATTAAAAGGTTTGTTAAAAGATCCTATCGGAGTAAAGTTATGCAGAACAATGGCTGTAACAGTATCATGTATTTTAAAACATTTTCCCTGATAACTATTTCCATTTTCTACATTTGTAGTCAAAGTAATGAGGTCTTTTTCATTAGTAATCATATAACAACTGTCTATTTTCTCCCATTGTGCATAACAGGAAAAAGAACAGGCAAACATAATGCCTGCTAATATAAAGCGTTTTTGAGAAAAGAGTAAATGTCTAAAATTCATTTTTTAGTTTTTATGTTTTGATTTTCTAAATTTTAAGTTTTCAGATACACATAAAATAATCTTTATTATAATTAAATTGATGCAAAGGTAGCATTTTCTATTAAATTGTTTTGCACCTAATTTAAATATCTATTAAAATTTTTCAGTCTCACTTTTGTCTATTAAGCCAAAATGTACAAAAATCGTTTTGAAACTCTATTTGTAAGTCGTTAAAAACAAGTAAAATAAAATTAGAAATGCACTTTCCGTTTTAAGTATTAAAAAAAAGAGGCTACCATTTTGGCAACCTCTTTTACCGTATTTAAAGTTCTATTTATTCTTGTTCGTGATACTTTTCTTTAACAGTCTGTTTTCGGAATTGAGAAGGTGTAACATGAAGGAACTCTTTGCAAAATACTGTTAAATGTCCGGGAGAAGAAAAACCTAATTCCTCTGCAATCTGCGCAATATTAATATCTTTATCTGAAAGACGTGCAATCACTTGTTGTAATCTCTTTTTTTGTATCCATTTATAAGGTGTATCATGGAAATTTTCAGCAAATAAACGATTAAATGTTGCCAAAGAATAACCACATTCTTCTGCCAATTCTTTAACACTTCCTGCACGAGTATAAGATTTCAAAACCAAATGTTTAAAGTCCATATTTTGTCCAAGTATTGGAGCAAATAGATTACCTATTTCTTCTTTAGTGTAATAAAATCTCAAAATGAAGAAAAATTTATTAAATTCTTCATTATGAAAATGTTTACAATAAACACCATCATCTATCATCTGAATTAACAATAAAAGGAAAGTCTTAAGTGTTGTTCTGATAGGTAATAACGGATTGTACAGATCTGTATCTTTATTAAAAGGAGGTTCAATACTTTCCAAACTCATCCTTTCGCAAGTATCAACAATATTATTTACAGGCTTGTTGAAACTGTTTACAAGAAGAAATATTTTGGAATTTGCAATAATATCACATGGAATGGAAGAAGGAATGAAAAACATAGTATCTGTTTCCAATGTAAATTCCCTTTCATTGTACATAAGTGTTGCATCTCCTTTTAAAAGAAAACAAATACTGTTATATCCTTTACCAAAATCTGTACTTAATGTATCTCCCTGTTGTAAGATATATTTTTTAAATCCTACATTGTAATCAGACATCCAGCTACTACATACTGCATGCTCCTCATAAGACATCAATAAATTTCTACTTTTCGTCATACGCTTAATTGTTTTTTTAATTTATTACTTTATTATTTATTTTAATTTTATATTTAATTCATCTAATTGTTGTAATGATATATTAGAAGGAGCATCAAGCATAACATCTCTTCCATTATTATTTTTGGGAAAAGCAATGAAATCTCTAATAGATTCCACACCTGAAAACACTGAACAAATTCTATCAAAGCCAAAAGCTATTCCTCCATGAGGTGGCGCCCCATATTCAAAAGCATCTAACAGAAAACCAAATTGATTTTGTGCTTCCTCTTCCGAAAAACCCAACGCTTTAAACATATCATTTTGCATTTTTCTGTCGTGAATACGAATAGATCCGCCGCCAAGTTCAACACCATTAACTACAAGGTCATAAGCATTAGCACGAACTTCTGCCGGATGAGTAAATAATTTTTCATAATCTTCAGGTTTTGGAGCAGTAAACGGATGATGCATAGCATAAAAACGGTGTGTTTCCTCATCCCATTCTAATAATGGAAAATCTATAACCCATAAAGGAGCAAAAGTATTAGGATTTCTTAAACCTAATCTTGTTCCAAGTTCTAAGCGCAAACAACTTAATGACGCACGCGTTTTTCCTTTTTCTCCTGCGAGAATTAAAATCAAATCACCTTTTTCAGCATTAAATTTATGAGCTATTTGTTCTAATTTCTCCACAGAATAAAACTTATCAATAGAAGACTTTATTCCATCTTCACCACATTTTATATATACCAATCCTGTTGCTCCTACTTGCGGACGTTTTACAAAATCGGTTAATTCGTCTAATTGTTTGCGGGTATAATTCGCACACCCTTTTGCACAAATACCAACAACTAATTCTGCATTATCAAAAATACTAAATCCATTACCTTTAACTTCGTCATTGATTTCAACAAACTTCATTCCAAAACGAATATCAGGCTTGTCGGAACCATATAAACGCATTGCCTCTTCCCACGTTAAACGGGGAAATTTGTTAAATTGTAATCCTTTTTCTTTGTCAAACAGATATTTTATTAAACCTTCAAACATCTGTAACACGTCTTCCTGTTCAACAAACGACATTTCGCAATCCAATTGCGTAAATTCCGGTTGACGGTCTGCTCGTAAATCTTCGTCCCGAAAACATCTTACAAGCTGAAAATACTTATCAAAACCTGCAACCATAAGAAGTTGTTTGAATGTTTGTGGAGATTGAGGTAAAGCATAAAATTGCCCAACATTCATCCTTGAAGGGACAACAAAATCTCTCGCTCCTTCAGGAGTAGATTTAACTAAAAACGGTGTTTCTATCTCCATAAACCCATTATCATTCATATAGTTCCTTATAAGAATTGATAAACGATGACGAAGAGAAAGATTTAATTTTATGATGTTTCTTCGTAAATCCAAATAGCGATAGTGCATTCTTAATTCATCACCACCATCAGTATTGTCTTCAATAGTAAAAGGAGGAATTTTTGATTTATTTAATATTTTTATTTCATTAACTTCTATCTCTATGTCCCCTGTAGGCATTTTAGGATTTTTACTGCTCCGTTCTTTTACAACTCCTTTCACTTGTAAAACATATTCCCGTCCGAGTGTTTGTGCAAAATCACACAGCGTTTTATTAGTTTTTTCATCAAATGCAAGCTGTGTTATTCCATATCTATCACGAATATCAATAAATGTCATGCCACCCAAATTACGCAATCTGTGTAGCCAACCACAAAGTGTAACGTTTAATCCTACATCCTTTATTTTTAATTCACCGCAGTTGTGCGTTCTTAACATATAGTTACAAATTTTAAACTGCAAAGTTACAAAAAAAAATGAAATTAAAATCAAAAAAGATAAAAAGCGATATGATTTTTTATAATTAAATAGTTGTTAAACGTAAGTATATGAGGATTAGACATATTTATTTCTCATATTTATAACCATATTTTATTAAAAAATACTTTATTTATTTTTAATTATTTACTTTATTTTTCAATTAGATTTAGACATAACGTCATTAATCATATTAACTTTTTAATTAGAAAATATCCTTGTTTTCACTATTATAAAACTTGAAAAATTGATAATTAAAATAAAGAAAAAATAAATTAAAATCTAATTTTTATTCCCCTTAACAGTAATTGATTAGTTTTTTGCATATCAATATATTTTACATATATAAAAATCTTTTTTTTATACTTTTGCTCTTAAAAAAATATTTATAATATGAGTTTCATTAAAGAATTTAAAGAATTTGCTGTTAAAGGCAATGTAATTGATATGGCAGTCGGAGTAATTATAGGTGCTGCTTTTGGAAAAATTGTTTCATCATTAGTTGCTGATATAATAATGCCTCCTATTGGCGTATTACTTGGAGGCATGGATTTTACACAATTAAGTATTACTATTCAACACGAAACAGCTACACATGCAGCAGTAACACTTAATTATGGTAATTTTATTCAAGCTGCGGTTGACTTTTTGATTATAGCATTTGCTATATTCCTTTTTGTTAAAGGTATAAGCAAGCTAAAAAAGAAAGAGGATGCCAAACCTGCAACCCCTTCTGCACAAGAACAACTGCTCACGGAGATAAGAGATTTATTAAAAGATAAAAATAAATAAAATTTCTTATATTACATGTTAAGTTTTATCATTTCACTGCTCGTCCTTATTTTGGGCTATGTATTTTATGGTAGCTTTGTCCAAAAAGTTTTTGGAGCAGACAAAGAAAGAAAAACTCCTGCATTTACTCATTCAGATGGAGTAGATTATGTTCCTATGAAATGGTGGCGGGCTTTTCTCATTCAATTTCTTAATATTGCAGGTCTTGGACCTATTTTTGGTGCAATTATGGGAGCAATGTATGGGACAGCCTCTTTTATTTGGATAGTTTTAGGGACAATTTTTGCCGGTGCAACTCACGATTACGTGAGTGGTATGCTTTCTGTCCGCAATGGCGGTGAATCTTTACCTGAAATTGTAGGACAACAACTTGGAATAGGAGTTAAGCAGGTTATGAGAATTTTTACTATTGTTTTATTAATACTTGTTGGAGCGGTATTTATATCCGGACCTGCCGGACTTTTAAATGGATTAGTTCCTAAAATTTCTATTGTATGGTGGGTTGTAATAGTCTTTATGTATTATGTTATGGCTACATTGTTGCCTATAGATAAACTTATCGGACGACTTTATCCTGTATTTGGGTTTGCATTACTTTTTATGGCATTGGGTATTTTAATAGCATTATTCCGGAATAATGCACCAATACCTGAAATTTCCGATGGTTTATCAATACATCCCCAACATTTACCCATATTTCCAATGATGTTTGTATCTATTGCGTGTGGAGCAATATCCGGTTTTCATGCAACGCAATCTCCTTTAATGGCACGCTGTCTTACAAATGAAAGACTTGGCAAAAGGGTTTTCTATGGAGCAATGGTTGCAGAAGGCATTGTTGCATTGATTTGGGCTGCGGCAGCAAGTTCTTTTTTTGGTTCTATTGGCGGATTGCAGGAATATGTTGCTTCATTACCAAAGAATACTAATGCAGCTGCAGAAGTTGTAAATCTTATTTCTCATTCATGGCTCGGAATTATTGGAGGAGCATTAGCAATGCTTGGAGTTGTTGCTGCACCTATCACTTCCGGTGATACGGCTTTGCGTTCTGCACGTCTGATAATAGCCGATTTTCTTCATATAGAACAAAAATCTTTATGGAAACGAATAGCAATAGCTTTACCATTATTTATAGCCTGTTTTATTTTGTTGCAAATAAATTTTGATATACTTTGGCGTTATTTTGCATGGTCTAATCAAACTCTATCAGTATTCACACTTTGGGCATTAACATTATGGTTCGCACGTAGAAAAGTCAAAACAAAAGCTATGCATTATGCTTATATTATAACTCTAATTCCTGCAATGTTTATGACAGCTGTTTGCATAACATATATATTATTTGCCCCTGAAGGTTTTAGTTTGCCATATTTACTTTCTGTGTTTTGCGGAATAGGAGTAAGTATTGTTTTTGCTGTATTGTTCTTTATTTATAACGTAAATAAAAAATATTTGCTTTAATCTTCTCTTACTCTTTTAGATGGAATAGCTTTTGTACATTATCTATGTTATGTTGATGTGGAGGTGCAGGGATTCGAACCCTGGTCCAAACAAGAAACAACTTTGCTTTCTACACGCTTATTTTGTCATTAGTTTTCGTCAATGAACTGAGGACAAACACCCTATTCAAAGCTTAGTTTCTAAAATTTTGTTATTCAATCGAAACTCTTAAATAACTATCTCTGCTATCCGAGCACCTCTTAATCCTTAGCCGCAGAGCGAAGGCTTTGGAGAGATGTCTTGCTGGACAACTTTGTGTCCATACGCTAACCTACTCTATTTCGGTTAAGCTGCAAAAGCGTAATTATTTTCGCCAATTAATTGTTTGCAACCTTATTTAAGGCATTTGTTACCTGTGCCTGCGTGCTTACAAAATCATTTACCTTGCTGTCAAAACCAACCCACCCCCATGTTTTTGTAGTGTTTTATTTTGCAAAAGTACAATAAAAAGCCAAGAAAACAATAATTTTACAATAAAAAATCAAAAAAAAAGAGAAAAATTTTGTCAGTTAAAAAAAAAGTTGTACTTTTGCAACCTCAAAAAACGGAAAAATAGTTTGCCCCGTTCGTCTAGTCTGGCCTAGGACGCAAGATTTTCATTCTTGAAATCAGGGGTTCAAATCCCCTACGGGGTACTGATTTAAAAAAATTTGAAAAATGGCAAACCATAAAAGTGCAATCAAAAGAATTCGTGCAAACGAAAAAAAGAGAATAGCTAATCGCTATTATGCAAAGACAATGAGACACATGCTCAGGGATTTTAGAGCATTAACTGATAAAAGTGAAGCTGAAAAACTTTTACCTAAGCTTGTATCTAATATTGACAGATTAGCAAAAAGGACAGTTATTCATAAAAATAAAGCAGCTAATCTTAAATCAAAATGTATGCACAAAGTTGCTACATTATAAAACAAGATAGTTTAGTTACATTAGCTTCTCCATAAAACACATGGAGAGGCTTTTTTATTATAACACTAATTATGAATTTTATAGATACTCACGCACATCTTTACGATGAAATTTTTGAGAATGATTTAGACGAAATAGTCAAAAGATCAAAAGATAATGGTATTTATAAAATATTTCTCCCAAATATAGATGAGAAAAGTCTTGCTGCAATGCTAAATTTGGCAGCAACAGATACAAATTATTTTTACCCAATGCTTGGTTTGCATCCTACAAGTGTAACATTAAACATTGAAAAACAACTAAACTTTTTAAAATCTCATATTACAAAATCTAATAGTTTCATTGCTATTGGAGAAATAGGTATTGACTTATATTGGAGTAAAAAACTAATAGAACAACAAATTTTTGCTTTTGAACAACAAATGCTTTGGAGTTTTGAATATAATCTTCCTGTTGTTATTCATAATCGTAATGCTTGTGATGAAATTTTATTAAGTTTGAAAAAATTGAATAAACAAACATATCATGGCATTTTTCATTGTTTTTCCGGTGATATTGATATTGCTGAAAAAGTCATTGAAATGGGTTTTGTTCTTGGAATAGGTGGAATTATAACGTTTAAGAATAATAGTAATTTACAGAATATTATAGCAAAAATACCTCTAAATAAGCTTGTTTTAGAAACCGATTGCCCTTATCTTGCCCCTGTTCCTTTTAGAGGAAAAAGAAATGAAAGCAGCTATATTCCATTAATTGCACAAAAAATAGCCGAAATAAAAAGTATTTCCATTGAAGAAGTGGCTGAAATAACTACTAATACAGCATTAGAATTGTTAAATTTGGCATAATACTCAAAATTTAGAATAACCTTTCCTGCTAAATTTAAAAATGATAATTATTGCGTGCAAACAATAATAACCAATTAAAAAAATACATTTGTTTAACAATCTTTTATTTCCATCAATTATTAACAATAAAAAAGGCTATCAAAATGATAGCCAATGTAAATAAAGTATTAATCTATAAAATCGTTGCGGTCTGGACGAGACTCGAACTCGCGACCCCATGCGTGACAGGCATGTATTCTAACCAAGCTGAACTACCAGACCGTATTATATTCACTTGTTTTGAAGTTGCAAAAGTACAACTTTTTTTTTAACTGACAAAATTTTTCTCTTTTTTTATTTCTCCTTTCTTTGTTTTACTTCTTTTATCCACTAAACAACAGATTGTTATGTAATAGATAAATTCATATATTTTTTTGTTTTCAAAGTTATTTGTTAAAAAAATAATAACCTCATTTCAATAATAATGTTATTTTTCTCATTTTAATTGGTTTTTGATTAAATATCATATTCAACATATAACGTAAATTTAAGATTATATTCTTCTAAATATAATACATTAAGTAATTCGTCTTTTTTATTATATGTAATAAAATAACAACTACCAATTCATTT
>JAISUE010000028.1 GCA_031272245.1 Bacteroidales bacterium | reverse complement strand
AACAAAAGCCCGTTTATTTACTTGAACGGGCTTTTTTATTTGTTTTTGTGGTCAAACACTTGACTTTTTAATGCTGAAATCAAGATTTATACTCGTAAAACTTGATTTTATTTTCACTTTGTTTGAATTATAATATATAAAATTGTTTTGGTAACAATTTCCCAATTTTAAACTATAGAGTTTTGCGTTGATGAGAGAGGAGAAATTTTTTTGATTTATAAAATATTTATCATAAAAAAAGTATTATTTTTGTGCATTGAAAAAAATATCAATAATTATGTATAGAAAATTATTTTTTTTGTGGTTTTTATCAGGCTTTATTGTTTTAAATGTTACTAATTTGTACTCACAAAGTAGTTACGATGCAAATTTTACAAAACCGATTTTGAGTGAAAAAGGTATGTTTGTTTACTACGAATTGCCTCCGATAAGTACAGAAGCAGGTGTTTTATTCTTTTTAGACAGAAATTTGGGTGCAATTACAAATGATTATACAACGAGTGATTCTTGGGGTGATTTATATCAGTGGGGTAGAAGTACGGATGGACACGAGAAACGTTATGCCGATACAACTTATACTTTGGCAAAGACTTTTGAGGCAGGCAATAATTTGTTTATAGTAGATGAAGAAAAGGCTAATGACTGGATGTTGAATGCCGATTACGATTTGTGGCAACTTGAAGATGAGCGAAATAATCCATGTCCGTGTGGTTACAGAGTGCCAACATCGGAAGAGTGGCGTGCATTATTAAATCTCGGCTATGAAGTAAAACGGACAAATGGCGGATATTTTTATCTTGACATCGCAAATGGCAAGTTAATACTTCCTGCTGCAGGTTTAAGAAATGGATACAATGGATTGTTCCAACACATAGGAACACGTGGATACTATTGGGCTGCTGATGCAATATCAAAAGGAACATCAGGTTGTATAGATTTTAATAAAGATGATATTACAACGAATATAACTATTTATGGTTTTCGTGTTTTTGGGCGTTCAGTTCGTTGTGTAAGAAAATAAATTATTTTATTTCAAAAATGCGTTTCCTGTTGCGGTATGTGGCAAGAGGTTTATCCATCTCAAATCTCTTTTATCAGGAATGTAAAATACGTAAGGTTTTTTATCTTTATTTGTGAGTTTGTTTTGTCTTAATTGAGGGTTAAAATGGCGAAAATCCTTATATGTTATATCAAGTTGTTTGCAAATCGGATTAAAGTTTGAAACGGAAGAGTCAATTTGTATCTGTGTTGTTTTAACAGGATAATAACAATCTTTTAAGCGTATGTAAAAACCATATTGTTGAGGATTTTCTATCACAAGTTTATATGCAAGAATACGGAAAACATAACGTGCTGTTTCATTGTTTAGAGATAAATGCCAATAATTATTTATATCCTGTTCCGACAAACGTTTTGTCAAACCGTTTTCTCCACAATTAAATGCTGCACAGGCAAGCGTCCAACTTTGAAATTGTTTGTTTAATGTACTTAAATATTTTGCAGCAGCAGCAGTAGCTTTTGCCAAATCATAGCGTTCGTCATATTCTTCTCCTGTTTCCAATCCATATTTTTTAGCAGTATTTGCTATAAATTGCCAAAAACCTTCAGCTTTTGCAGGAGATGCTACATTGCTTAAAGCACTTTCAGCTACGCAAAGATATTTTAAATCGGAAGGAACATTATTTTGTTTGAGTATTGGCTCTATTTGAGGAAAAAATCTTGTGGTTTTTTTTAATATTAGGAAGGTTTGTGAATGTTGATACATAATGATTGTAAGTTCTCTGTCAAGACTTTCTCTTATGGCTGCATATTCAAGTGGTACTTTTTCTCCGCAAAAGGTCATTGTTTCAGGTATTGGTGGAGCAAAGTTATGGTATTTTTCTTTGACGGTTTTTTTGTAAAGTTGTATGTCGCTTTCTATATCTGTATTTGCATTCAAAAAGAGTATCACGACAAATGTTATAACGGAAGAGATTAAACATAATGAACCGATAATGGTAATAAGTTTTTTATTTTGCATTTTCATTCTTATATTTTTTGAAGTACTAAATTTTTGAAAACTTCTCCGCGTTCTTCAAAGTTGGAAAACATATCATAAGAAGGAGCGGCTGGAGAAAGTAAACATTGTTTTCCTTTTTCTGTAACAACTTTTGCCCATGTAATTATTTGGGAATAATTATCACTAACTAATGAATTATTCATTAATTCGTAAAATGCTTCATATTGTTCATCATCGTTATTGTTTGCAAAAAAATCTATTGCTAATTGTCTCATTCTTCTTCCTGCTTCACCAACAAATGCAATATGTTTTACATTTAATGTTATAAGTTTTCTTACAATCATTTCATATTTTATTCCTCTATCCATTCCACCAATAATTATTGTATTGACATTGCCAAGTGTTTTAACGGCTGCAATAGTTGATTGAGGAGTGGTGCTGATAGAATCATTATAATAATCTATCTCATCAACTTTACCTACAAATTCCAAACGATGAGGTAAGCCTATGAAGTTAAGACAGGTTTCTATAATAATGTGTTTTGGTATATCAAACAATCTGCACATTTCGTATGCAAAAGATATGTTAAGCTTATTATGTTCTCCCAACAAATATTTTGGTTCTAACAATTCATAACGATTATTTTCTATATTGTATGTTCCAAATGCACTTACATATTGTTCAAATGAATTAGGAATTAAATGGTATTGTTTTTTTATTTTAGGATTTTTTTTGCAATACCTATTAAGCAACGTTTTAATGTTATGATCATCAATTTTGTAAATGAAGTATCCTCCCTCTGCTTGTTTGGCGAAAATCTGAAACTTTGCAGTTGCGTAAGCTTCAAAAGAGCCATAGTAATCTAAATGTTCTTGAAATATATTAAGTAATATCGCATATTTTGGAGCAACTGTTATTTTTTCTAATTGATGAGCAGATAATTCTGCTACAATTACAGTGTCTTTTTCTATTTGATAGAACTTATCTAATACAGGTATGCCTATATTTCCAACCAAAATAGATTTTTTACCTGCATTTACTAATATTTGATGAATTAAGGAAGAAGTTGTACTTTTCCCTTTTGTACCTGTTATACCAATAGTTTGAGAAGAAAAATACTTTAAAAAGAAATCTGTTTGAGAAGTAAGTTTATTATGAAACTCGCTTGGAATTTGTCGTATGGAAATTCCCGGTGTTTTAAAAATAATATCTATACATTCAGAGTTTTGAGCAAAAAACTGTTTTTCTGAATAAACTATATTAGAGTTTAAATCTTTATAATTGTTTAGTAATTCTTCGTTTTTGTCTGCTAAAATCAATGTTTTGTATGGTAAAATATTTCGTAAAAACTTATATGTACTGTTTCCTTCTCGCCCAAGTCCAAGAATTGCAATATTTTTATTTTGCAGTTGCCGTATAATGCTTGCTGTTCTTAATGTATTATCTATGTTATCGTATGCTTTTAATGCCTGTTCCGGCAGATTGTTAAGGTTTTGCTCTGTTAGTATTTCATTTTCATAATGATGGTTTAAATATTTTTTAGAACTTTCAAATGAAAGCCATAGTTGAATTAGTAAATCATCATTTTGAATACCATTATTTGTTACATACATAGCAAGAGCCGTATTTACTTCATTAATTGTTCCTACACATTCAAAAGGTTTTTGAGGTTTTGTTCCACACAATTCCAAAAAATACTCTGTTAAATTTGTATCGGCAAAAAGATTTTTATTATGAAAAATAGATTTTAATTTATCTTTTTTTATGAATGGGGATAGAATTATGAATGTAAACAAACATTTAGGACAATTTCCACACCAAATATCGTGTTTTGAACCGGCATTGCAGGAACGAAAAACGTTTAAATAAGGCAATTTACTGAATATTTGTGCTATTTTAAGTTCGGAAATTCTTAAAAAAGAAAAATATTCAATATCTGTTGTAATATATTTTCTGCAGTATTCACGAAAATCATTTTCAAATTCTAATGATTTACTATACTGATGGTTTATTGATTCACCTATTATTGTGTTTTCATTTGCTGATAACTCGTTGCTCAAAGCAATGTATTTTTTATGACTAATAGCGGCTACTAAAATACATACGAAAGCCAACATAGCAGAAAAAGGGGTGTGTCCATTCAGAAAACCGTTATTGTTTAATTTCAATAATAGAGGATCAATGTTGCGATTTATGTGAATGTAATTATTATCAAAGCCTCCAATATGAATACATTTGAGTTTTGAACCGTTTGGATTTATAATTAAAGGTGTAATGTTGCATAATGCACCTCGTAATAATTCTAATGTAACTGTTGAGTCTTTGCCTCCACCTATTGGAACAATATATTCATTATTAGTTGTGAAAGATACCGGTTTAGAAAAATTTGTTCCTTTAGTTATTATTGTCATAAAATCATTTTGATTTGTAGTGATTTCGTTACGGAAAAAAAACTCTCCAAGTCCGTTGAAATAAAGTTTTTTCCAAAACATAAGTTGTTCCATAGACAAGTTGCCAGCGGAAATTTTAACCAAAGGAGAACATGCGAATTTCCAATAGCTAATTAACTCAATCATTCCTATGTGGAAAATTAGAATGTCAAGCTGATGTTTTGATAACGAAGTAAAAAAAAGAGAAGATCTGTATGGTATATTGTATCTCGGAGTGAATGTATAATGACCACAAACAAAAGTATAATAAAAAGACAAACCTTCTTTTTCTTTTATTTTATAAGAGAAAGATCTGTATTCAAATACAGGAAATAGTTCTCGAAATTTTATAAACTTTTCGTTGCTCATAGATTTTTTGTATATGCTTTTAGTTATAAACATACAAATTGGTGATTTGCAAAGATAATACTTTATTTTATTTTCAAATCATAGCATAAAAAATAATTTTAATAGCGATATAAAAAAATTTTTTACTAATTTTTTAACTATTTTCTTTGATGTAGACAAATAAAATTAAGATTATTTTAGTCAGTAAATATGCTCTTAAAATACAATAATTTAATATTATAGTCGTTTATTTTGAAAAAATATGTACTTTTGCACTATGATAAAACGCAGATATTTAATAATAACGTTTTCATTTGCCTTGATTTTATTCAATTCTTGTGCCAATAATCACAATAAATTACTAAAAAGTCAAGACCATGATGCGAAATATGAAGCAGCAGTTAAAGCTTTTGAAAAAGAAGATTATTTCCATGCTTCACAACTTTTTGAAAATCTTTTGATGTATTATAGGGGAAGACAAAAAGCAGAAATTGTGGCATTTTATTATGCAAAATCTTTAATGGGAATGAAAGATTATTATTCTGCAGGTTATCAATTTGAAAGTTTTTATAAGCGATTTCCTTTTTCAGCAAATGCAGAAGAAGCTTTATTTCTTGCTGCTGATTGTAAATATAAAGAATCACCTGATTACACATTAGACCAAACACTAACAAAAGAGGCTATGAAAGATTTTCAATCTTATGTAGATAAATACCCGGAATCAGAACGTGTTGTTTTGGCAAATAAACTTATGGATGAACTACGAGAAAAACTGATAAAAAAAGACTATGAATCAGCGTATTTATATTATAAAACAGGTAAATTTCAATCTGCTCAAGTTATGTTACGATTATTTCTGAATAATTATCCTGATTCCAAATATAGGCAGGACGCAATGTATTATATTATAGATGCAGGTTATGAGTTAGCATCTAATTCTGTAGAGAAAAAACAAAAGGAACGTTTTGAAACAGTAGTGTCAGATTGTAAAAAATATGAAACTTTATTTGTAGAGCAAAGTAATGTACGTAAAAATCGTTTGACTTATATATACGAACAATCAAAGAAAAAGTTAGGCAATATAGAAAAATAATATTAAAATTTTTAATTTACCAATATATGGATTTTAACAAAATAAAAATTAACACTAACATTCAAACTCATGATTTGAATAATTTTAGTGAGATGACAGGTAATCTTTATGAAACGATAGCAATGCTTTCTAAACGTTCAGATCAAATTTCTGTAGAAATAAAAAGGGAATTGATGAGCAGGATTGAAGAATTTAATTCAGGTGGAGATAATCTTGAAGAAATGTTTGACAATCACGAACAAATAGAAATAGCTCGTTACTTTGAACAGTTACCTAAACCTTGTCTTATAGCAATAAATGAGTACCTTAACAAACAATTGGTTTATCGTAACGAAGAAGAAGTAATAAAAGATAGCGAGAAATAGATTAATTATGAGAGTAGTTGTAGCAATAAGCGGAGGTATTGCGGCTTATAAAGCTCCTTTACTCATACGATTGTTTGTCAAAAATGGTTGTGAAGTAAAGGTTGTGGCTACAAAAAATGCATTGCAGTTTGTTACTGAAACTACATTGCGTTTGGTTAGTAAACATCCTGTGTATAAAGATATGTTTTTGTCCGATGGTAATATAGATATAGAACATATAAGTATTGCTGATTGGGCTGATGTTTTTGTTGTTGCTCCTGCTACAGCTAATATCATAGGTAAATACGCTAATGGGATAGCGGATGATGTTGTCTCTACAACTCTTTTAGCATTTACAAAACAAGTGTTTTTTGCTCCTGCAATGAACACTAATATGTATTATAATCCAGCCGTACAAAAAAATATTCATATTTTGTCGGAGAGAGGAGTTAAAATTCTTTATCCGGTAAGTGGAGAATTGGCATGTGGTTATGTTGGAGATGGTAAAATGTTAGAACCGGATGCTATTTTTAATGCTGTTGTTAATGAACATTCTATTTCTACTTCATTAATGGGAAAAAATGTTCTTGTTACTGCAGGTTCAACTTATGAAAAGATAGATGCAGTACGCTTTATTGGTAATCATTCAACTGGAAAAATGGGTTTTGCTATAGTACAAGCATTAGTAAATGCTGGTGCAAATGTTAAACTTATAGCAGGGCATAGCACAGCTACATTAGAGAATAATCCTAAAATAGAGAGAATAAATGTAGAAACAGCCGAAGAAATGTTTGAGAAAACTACACAACTTTTTCCAAGTTGTGATATAGCTATACTTTCGGCAGCAGTTTCAGATTATGCTCCTGTAGAAATTTTTGATAAAAAACTAAAAAAAAGTAACCAACCTTTGAATATAACATTTAAACCTACAAAAGATATTCTTGCTGCACTTGGAAAAATGAAAACAAAATATCAGATTCTTGTTGGTTTTGCTTTGGAAACAGATAATGAATTGGAAAATGCAAAAAAGAAGCTTAAAAACAAAAAACTTGATTTCATAGTTCTTAATTCTTTAAAAGACGAAGGTGCAGGTTTTGCAATAGACACAAATAAGATAACAATTATTGATATTTCTTCTAATATAATAGAATATCCATTAAAAACTAAAAAGGAAGTAGCCAAAGATATTGTAAGCTATCTGATAGAAAAGGTTGAGAAGGTAGTATAATTAAAACGTTAAAATTAAAAACAAAGCTAATATATGAAAATACGTTTTTTAATCATTGCATTATTGCTGTCTGCAAATGTTTGTTCGCAGGAATTTAAAGCAACTGTCAGTATTAATTCAGGTAAATTGCAGGGAACAGACAAAACTTTGTATCAAACACTTCAAAGTGTTTTAACAGAATTTATCAATGACAGGAAATGGACAAATTACAATTACCAAAATTTTGAAAAAATAGAAGTAAATTTTTCATTCAATCTTGATGAAGTTACAGGTCGAGAAGATTTTACCAGTGAATTACTCGTGCAATTACGAAGACCTGTTTTTAATTCTACCTATTCAACAACTATGTTAAATACTAAAGAAACAGGATTTAAGTTTAAATTTGTTGAAGGACAACCATTGGAATTTGATCAAAATAATTATACGGATAATCTTACTTCAACAATAGCGTTTTATTTATACTATTTTTTAGCATTAGATGGAGATAGTTTTGCTTTAAATGGAGGTGCACAATATTTTCAAATATGTCAGAATATATTAAATGCTGCTCAGCGGTCAGTAGATCCATCATGGAAACGTTCTTTTACAGATCAAAATAATAGATATTGGATGTTGGAGAATTATACAAATACTGCTTATTCTACGTTGCATCAGGTATGGTATCAGTATCACAGACTTGGATTGGATATGATGGAAGGAGAGAGTCAGGCAGAGGCACGTAACAATATAATAAATGCAATAGAAAATTTACAAAAAATATATAGGGAAAAGAGTAATCTTGTGGCATTGCAGCAGTTTTTTGATGCAAAAGCAGACGAAATTGTTAATATATTTAAGGGTGCTCCTTCTAACGAACAACGTAAAGTTGCCGATATAATGAAACAAATTAATCCGACAAATACAAATAAGTACGATCAAATAATGCAGGGACAAGGAAATAATACTATTGGAACAGTTCCTACAACATTTAGAAGATAAAGTATATTAATTATGTTTGAAGTGAAGCTAATTTTCAATTACATCAAAGTTGTCAAAAGGCTCATCATCCATAATTAGATTCCCGCTTTCAAAGTCTAAACCGTAAAAATGTGTATCTTCTCCATTGGTTTCTTTAAATACATATTGGTTTAGTAGTAGATTAAAAAAATAAATTGCAGATGTTTTTCCCGAAGCGTACGCTACTTTGTAGGCATCATTTGGATTTATTTTTGTTAAAGTATAATTTATTACAGGTTTTCCATGTTTAAATTCCATTGAACCTTGAAAATTGTCGGTTATTTCTTCATTGCAGAACAAAGTTAATTTCTGTATACTGTCTTTCTCGTTATAAAATAACCAGACATTAAATCTTACGCCATTTAAATGTTTCCTGTAAATGTAAGGTTTTCCATTATAATCAGCATAAATACTGTCATTAGTAACAAATTCTTCCAGTTCTAATTGTCTAATGTTTAAAATATGTTCACGAGGTGATAGACTATCGGGAATTTTATCATATTTTGTTAGAATAACTTTCAATCCTAATGTCTTCAAAGTTTCCAAAAATGCTGTATAAAATTGTTTTAATATAATTGAATCATTGACTTTGTTTCCAATAATAGTATATTTTTTAACTAATTCTATCTGAGATAAGCTATCCAATTCGTTCCAATTATCCATCGTAACAATAGATTCATTAGAATAAAGAAGATCGTCTGTTGTAGTAAGATAAATTATGTCGGAAGTTAAAGTATCATATTGTTTGAGTACAAAATTTTTTGCAGCCTGTTGCGAATGTGCAGACATAATACAAAGAATACTAATGCTATATATTATAATATTTCGTTTCATAGTAACAATTTGTTTTGTTCATTTGGAAAGCAAAGTTAGTAATAAAATTTGAATTAACTAAAATTTTATTATTTTTAATAATTTGGCAGCAATTTACAGTGGGTCGTTGAATAAAATAAACTGAAAATTTTAGTGATTTGCTGCAAATGTGTAATGTAAAAATATTATATGAACGTTTTTAGGAAATTAGTATTAGTTTATCGTTATTTAAAGTGAATTTGAATTTTAGTTTTTCAAAAGATTTTAAAATAAAATCAGATTTTTTCATTTGGATATTTTGAATTTTCATTACTAAAATCAAGA
>JAISUE010000067.1 GCA_031272245.1 Bacteroidales bacterium | reverse complement strand
ACAGACGAACAAACTTTGGTTATGTATTCGGGACATCCTATGGGCTTGTTTCCAAGTCATAAAGATGCACCGCGAGTTGTGGTTACCAATGGAATGATGATACCCAACTATTCAAAGCCTGACGATTGGGAACGTTTTAATGCCATGGGTGTAACGCAATACGGACAAATGACGGCTGGAAGTTATATGTATATCGGACCGCAGGGTATTGTTCATGGCACGACAATAACGGTGCTGAATGCAGGACGAAAGATTGGTGCGGAAAGTCTTGCAGGCAAATTGTTTGTTACGGCGGGTCTTGGTGGTATGAGTGGGGCACAACCAAAAGCAGCAAACATTGCGGGTTGTGTGTCAATAACGGCGGAAATCAATCCTTTGGCAACAGAAAAGCGTCATTCTCAAGGCTGGGTTGATGAGGTTTATTCCGATTTACCTGAACTTATAAAAAGAGTAAAGGAAGCACAGCAAAATAAGGAAATAAGGAGTTTTGCTTATAATGGGAATGT
Source organism: Bacteroidales bacterium (assembly GCA_031272245.1). Taxonomy (GTDB): domain Bacteria; phylum Bacteroidota; class Bacteroidia; order Bacteroidales; family P3; genus JAISGN01. The sequence goes on along the minus strand of JAISUE010000067.1, from coordinate 5,556 downwards.
TGTTGATTTGTGGGAGTATTTGGCGGCAAACAATATAAAGGTTGATTTGGGTTCAGACCAGACTTCGTTACATAATCCTTGGGCTGGTGGCTATTATCCTGTTGGTATTTCGTTTGAGGAAGCAAACAAAATGATGGCAGAACAGCCTGAATTGTTTAAGGAAAAAGTTCAAGCAACTCTTCGCCGACACGTTGCCGCTGTGAATAAACTTGCTGCAAACGGAATGTATTTCTTTGATTATGGCAATGCCTTTTTGTTGGAAGCAGGTAGAGCAGGCGCGGATGTTTTCCTCGCCCCTAACCCCTCTCCTAAAAGAGAGGGGAATAATTCCTCAACTCCAACTTCTCCTCAAAATAGTTCCTCTCCACTAAATACTCCACTAAAAGAGAGTAGAGAAATGCCACTTGTTGAACATTTAATACATTCAAAATTATTAGAGTATGCACGAGAATTAAGAAAAAACCAAACAGATGCAGAAGAATTTCTTTGGCAGTTACTAAGAAACAGACAATTAAATAACTTAAAATTTAGAAGGCAACATCCTCTTAAAGCAAATTATATTCTTGATTTCTTTTGTTTTGAGCATAAACTTGGTATTGAGATAGACGGCGGCTATCATAATGATATAGACCAAAAAGAATATGATAAATTAAGAACGGAAATTATTGCCGAATATGGAATTAACATCATTAGTTTTACTAATGAAGATGTATTAAACAACACCGACTATGTTATTTCCAGCATTTTAGAAGCAACTGTTCCCCCCCTCTCTTTTAGGAGAGGGGACGGGGGTGAGGAAGAAAAAACATTCAAGTATCCGTCTTATGTACAGGACATAATGGGACCGATGTGTTTTGATTATGGTTTTGGTCCTTTCCGTTGGGTCTGCACAAGTGGAAAGGCGGAGGATTTGGAAACTTCCGACCATATAGCAATGAATGTTTTGGAAGAGATTGCAAAGAACTCGCCAAAAGAGATTCAGCAACAAATGAGAGATAATATTCAATGGATTGAAGGTGCGAAGGCAAATAAATTAGTTGTTGGTTCGCAGGCACGGATACTTTACGCCGATTGTGAAGGCAGAACCAAAATAGCAGCAGCATTCAATCAGGCAATACGAGAAGGTAAAATCTCTGCACCAATTGTTTTGGGACGAGATCATCACGATGTTTCGGGAACAGATTCTCCATTTAGAGAGACCTCTAATATCTATGACGGTTCATCATTTACGGCTGACATGGCGGTGCAGAATTGTATTGGAGACAGTTTTCGCGGTGCTACTTGGGTATCTCTACACAATGGTGGCGGCGTTGGCTGGGGCGAAGTTATCAATGGTGGTTTTGGAATGGTGATTGATGGTTCGGAAGATGCGGACAGACGCTTGCGAAATATGTTATTTTGGGACGTAAATAACGGCATAAGTCGCAGAAGTTGGGCAAGAAACGAAGGAGCGATATTTGCAATCAAACGGGCTATGCAATCAAATCCTAACCTTAAAGTAACCTTACCGAACTTTGCAGATGATAACCTGATAAATAATATAATTGAATAAAAAACAATTAAAGACATATTGGATACTCTATTACTTATCAATAAATAACCGATAATGTAGTTTTTGTATGAGAAAAAGTATTATCTTTGCTTCTATAACATGACTCTATTTAATATATGAACGATTACTTGAAAAGTATACATTTAATTAACTTTAAAAATTTTGAGGACTTTGAAGCAGAGTTTTCGCAAATAAATTGCTTTGTAGGCAGAAATGGAGTGGGAAAAACAAATGTTTTAGAAGCGATACACTACCTTGCTATGTGCAAACCTTATTTTTATAAAAATTATGAAGAAGATAACATCCGTTTTAATGAAAACTTTTTTGCAATACATGGATATTACGGTTCTGATGATATTGGTTTTAACAAATTTTCATGTTCACTCAAACTAAATGAAAAAAAGAAGTTTCGCTGTAATGAGACTCCATATCAACGTCTTTCAGAACATATAGGCTTAATACCAATAGTTGTAGTTTCTCCATCTGACCATGTAATAGTAAGTGGAAGTGCAGACAATCAAAGAGTTTTTCTTAATTATACTCTTTCCCAATGCGATTCTGAATATATTGAAGTTTTGAAAGATTATACGAAATCTTTGGAAATGAGAAACAGAATTTTAAAAATGTTTCAAGTTGAACATTGTTTTGACTATTCTCAATTAGAAAGCATAGATCATTTAATGTCTTTACATGGAAATAAAATACGTGCAAAACGAGAAAAATTATGCAAAGATTTACAGGAAAGCCTGATACAATATTATAATATACTTTCATCAGGTACAGAAACAGCTGATTTGCAATACGAAAGTTTTGAAGAAGATATGCTTACTGTTTTGCAAAAGAATATTCAACGTGATTTTTCTTATGGCTACACTTCTGCAGGTATTCATAAGGATCGTTTGGATTTAACAATAAATGGACATAAAGTTCGTAACTTTGGTTCGCAAGGACAACAAAAATCATACCTTCTCGCTCTTAAACTTGCACAATATGATTATATTTCAAAACAACAAAATGGACGCAAACCTATACTTCTTTTAGATGATATATTTGATAAATTTGATTTTATGAGAGTGTGTCAATTACTAAACCTGCTTTCAGAATATGATAAAGATTCAGAGTATCATTTTGGACAAATCTTCATAACTGATACACATCTTAACAGAATTGAAGAAGCATTTTCTCAAACTAATGGTGTATTGTCTCATGCTATAAATGAAAAAAGTAAAATATTCATGTTAGAATAAAAAAAGCTTCGTTCTAAAAATAAAACGAAGCTTTAAGATAAATATGAAAAAGGATGTAATCCTTTTATCCCCTATCCACTTTTAATAGTTTTCTTTTAATAATTCAAAGTATGCCTTTGGATGTTTGCAGCAAGGACATTTTTCAGGAGCATTTTTACCTTTGTAGTGAAAACCACAATTACGACAAACCCAAACTGTATCCTCTTTTGCATTAAATACTTTATCTTTGCGAAGATTATCCAATAACTTCAAATAACGTTTTTCATGCTCCACTTCTACTGTAGAAATTAAACGAAGATTTGCAGCAATTTGAGGAAATCCTTCTTCATCAGCAATCTGTGCAAAAGTAGGATACATATATGTATGTTCTTCATTTTCACCAGCTGCAGCGGCAACAAGATTTTCTTCAGTTGTTCCAATAACACCTGCAGGAAATGCACCAGTTATTTCCACTGCTCCACCTTCTAAATATTTAAAAAGTACTTTTGCGTGTTCTTTTTCCTGATTAGCAGTTTCTTCAAAGATAGCTGCAATTTGTTCATAACCTTCTTTTTTTGCTTGTGATGCAAAAAAAGTGTAACGGTTTCTTGCTTGTGATTCACCTGCAAAAGCCGTTAACAGGTTTTTTTCTGTTTTTGTTCCTTTAATACTCATAGCTTTTGATTTTTTTTGATTGTTTATTAAACTTTATAGATTGCAAAAGTAGTAATTTTTTTTTAATAATCTTATTTTTTATTCCACAAAGTGTCATTAAGACTTTCAAACATTACAAAAAACATCTAAAAAGTAATATTTATTCAAATAAAATGAACAATATAATAACATAACCATTATAAGATTAAATACTAATTAATAATAAATACCTCACATTTTATGCAATATAAATAGTATTTTTATAATAACATTACTAAATCAATGACTTTAATATACTTTTATCATATTTGATAATCAAGCAGTTATAATTAAATAATTATATTTTTTACTAAAAAAGTTGTTTTATAAAAAAAAGTATCTTACTTTTGTCGCGTTAAACCTTAATAATTAATAATTATGAAACGTACATTTAAACAATTTGGAATTGCTATTGCTTTTATACTGATTGGTATGACTGCAAAGGCACAAAGCGACATTATGTACTTTATGTACAATACGCCGCAATCAGCATTTATAAACCCAGCTTTTGGTGTTAAGACAGGTACTTATCTGTCGCTTCCTGTCATCTCCGGCGTGGGAATCAACTTCAACATGTCTGGCTTTTCGTATAACAGTCTTATTGTTCCACAAGAAAATTCAGATGCAGTAAAAGTAAGCCCTCAATCTTTATTTGATAAATTGACAACAACTAATGATCTTAATCTCAATATGGATGCAAATATTTTTGGTATGGGCTTTCAACTTGGCAAAGGGCATTTAACTGTTGATTTAAGTCTCGGCGTAAGCGGAAGAGCAGGATTAAATCAATCTCTCATAGGTTTTATGTTCTTTGGCTCAAAGGCTAATTTGTCAAAAGAAGACTTTGTTTATGATGACAAACTGCTTGATGCCAGCATTTATCTTTCTCCTTCGGTTTCTTTTTCAAGAGAAATAGGCGAAAAGTTAGCAGTAGGAGCAAGAGTTGGTCTTTTATTAGGTTTATTAGATGTTACAACTCAAAAAAGTGAGATTACCATCAAAAATGACGCAGGTATAGAAAAAATTCAAAGTAACATTGATATTCTTATGTCTTCTTCTATGGGACGCATTGTCTCAAATGATTTTGCTCTCGTTGATCCTAAATGGGAAAAAGATGGATTTGGCAGTATTCTTGCAAACTGTTTCAAAAATCCCGGAGGTGTTATAGATGTTGGAGCATCTTACAAACTCAACGACAAGATGGAAATATCCGCAAGCGTTAATGATGTGGGATTTATCTATTGGACAGCCAACCCTACAAGTATTAAAAGTGTTGTAGATAATTACACTTATGTATATGAAGGAATTGGGAATGATTTTGACCATCTTGAAGGAGACCGCGATGCTTACTTTGATGCCCTCAAGGATACCTTAAAACACATCTTTGACTTAAAAGCAGAAGAAACAGATGGTTATGGTTCAATGATACCAATGAAACTTAATGCAGGTTTTACATGGAATTTCATGGGACCTCATTCGCTCTTTGCTCATTACAAAGGAGTTAAAGGCAATGGTTATTATGACAATTATCTTTCCGTTTATTACAATTTAGCATGGAAATTCTTGTCTTTAACCGTTGGAAACACTTTCAGCAGACACAATTACTTACATCCGTCAGCATCATTAAATATTAACGGTGGCGGATTCAATGTCTATGTTGGAGGATCGTTCTCGCCCGATAAATTTACTATGAGTCTGGGAGATATGTCGGCTTCAAGTGTTTTTGTTGGAATAAACTTCGCTATTGGAAAGAAGTAAATTTAATGAAATTTTTGCTAATTCATTTTAATATATGAAATAAAAAATTAGAAAATTATATCTGTTTTTCCTTAAATTACAGTAAGAGATTATTTTAATAATCTATCTGTTCTAAATTAGCTATATATCTTTAAGAAATAAGATGTATAGCTTTTTATTTTTTATTAAGAATATTCAAAATAAAGATACGATAAAAATAATTTTTATCGGGATATTAGACAAAAGTGATGCTAAAACGGCGTATAAGTCGCTGATAAATATAACTTTGCAGGTCAAAAACGAGATGAGTAAAAAATTTGCATTTATTGCGGCAGCAAAATCACGAAG
>JAISUE010000021.1 GCA_031272245.1 Bacteroidales bacterium | reverse complement strand
TTCTCCATCGTAACAAGTTTTTGTCCCTTTGCTACGCGGTCACCAACTTCAACCCAAATTTTTTCAATTCTCGTACCGCCTGCCGAAGAAATGTAGTTTTTTATCTTCGCATCAACCGTTGAAGAAAAAGTATAAATCTGGTCTATCTCCTGTTTTTGTGCTACTTCTATGGTAACTTTAGGTGTTTGAGAAGCTTGTTCAGCTGCTTTATCTGTCTTCTTGCTGCAACCTGCAATCAATAGTGGCAGTAAAGCCACCAAATACATCGTTTGTTTCATTTTTATTTATTTTATGATTATACTCAATAATATTATTAACGCTATTATATTCAAAATTAGCACCCGCAAAAGTAAGAAAAACTTTTTAAACAATAATAGTTTTCATAGTTTTATTTCGTATTTTTTGTTATTTCAATCTGCAAAAGTACATTATTTCAAGTATTTATAGCAATATTAAATCGTTCAAACAATACATTTTATACGATAAATTTATTCTTTTATCAGACAAAACTACTTTTAAAATATAGAATTTACAATATATTTATGTATCTAAATATTCATCTTTTCAATTATAGTTAGTATTGTTTAATATCAATATATTACATTGGTAAAAAAATCATTGTTTTTCATTATGAAATTTTGATTTTTAAAATGAAATATCAAAACTTTACCGGCAAAAACAATGAAAATAGTCATAAGTATCTTATATTTGAATTATACGTTAAAATTTTGATGAAAATTAAGAGGACAATAATTTTACTATTCGTTGTGATAAGGTTCGTTTTTGATAATAGTAAATGCTCTGTAAATTTGTTCCAATAAAAGAATTCTAATTAATTGATGAGAAAATGTCATTTTTGAAATAGATATTCTATCTTGTATCATTTCATAGACTTGTGGAGAAAATCCATACGCACCTCCAATAATAAAAATAAGAGATTTCAAAGACATATTCATTTGTTTTTGAATAAATGAAGCAAACTCTACACTGCGAAATTCCGTTCCTTTCTCGTCAAGTAAAATTATTTTTATTCCTTTTCCATTTATTTCTTTTTCTTTTACAATATGTTTCAAAATTAATTCACCCTCTCTGAATTTTATTTCAGATAATGGTACTTTGGAATTAAATTTTGGAGGATTTATAATCACAATAGATATATTAACATAATGATGTAAGCGCTTTACATATTCTTGTATTGCATTTTTAATATAATCTATATCGGTTTGACCTGTAAAAATAAGCTTTATGTTCATATTTTAATTTTGTGAAGATTCAAGTTTTATATGTTTGGTTTTTTATAATTTATCGTTGTAACTGTATTCATATATAAGTTTTTAATTGCCATTAAGCAGAAAAACGTCAAAAATTTTCCATAGATTATAATTGTAGGACGACAAAAAACAGGATACAACACCAAATTATCTTGAAAAATTCACGTATTTCAGAAGTTTTATCTGAAAAAATACTTGATAATAATCTAATAATATTTTCAACAAAAATTGTATTAGCAAATTTTTCTTTAACAGCATTGTATTATAATATTTTTACAGATAAATTTCTAATCTAAACATTAAAACGGAAGTGCATAATATCTCCATCTTGAACAATATAATCCTTTCCTTCAACAGACATCTTGCCATTTTCTTTGCAAGCAGCTTCACTTCCATAATGAATATAATCATTATACTTAATAACTTCTGCACGTATGAATCCTTTTTCAAAGTCTGAATGAATTACTCCTGCACAAACAGGAGCTTTACTTCCTTTTTTGAATGTCCATGCCCGCACTTCTGAAGGTCCAGCTGTAAGAAAAGTTTCCAAGTTAAGTAATTTATATGCTGATTTTATCAAACGAATAACACCACTTTCTTCTAAACCTAATTCCGAAAGAAAAAGCATTTTTTCTTCATAAGTTTCCAATTCTGAAATATCTGCTTCTATTTTTGCTGCAACAACAAGGATTTCTGCATTTTCTTTTTCTGCTTCTCGCTTTATAATATCTACATAATTATTTCCTTTTTTTGCACTTGCTTCATCAACATTACACACATACATTACAGGTTTTGCGGTTAACAGACATAATTCTTTTGCAGCTTTTTGTTCATCTTTTGTTTCTAATACAACACTTCTCGCACTTTTTCCCTGTTCTAATGCTGTTTTGTAACGGTTAAGAACTTCAAAACACACTTTTGCATCTTGATTGCCTCCTACTTTTGCAGCCTTTTCAGCTTTTGAATATCGCAATTCTATTGTTTCCAAATCTTTTAATTGAAGTTCGGTATCAATGATTTCTTTGTCTCGAAGAGGATTAACTGACCCGTCAACATGTGTAACATTATCATCATCAAAGCACCTTAACACATGAAGAATTGCATCACATTCACGAATGTTAGCCAAAAACTTGTTACCTAATCCTTCTCCTTTATTAGCTCCTTTTACTAAACCTGCAATATCTACTATTTCTACAGTTGCAGGTACAATTCTTTGAGGATTAACTAATGTTGCAAGTACGTTAAGTCTGTCATCTGGAACAGAAATAACACCAATATTTGGTTCAATGGTGCAAAAAGGAAAGTTGGCAGCTTGAGCTTTTGCATTAGACAGACAATTAAATAAAGTGGATTTACCTACATTTGGCAATCCAACTATTCCACATTTTAATGACATAAACTATTATTGTAATTTACGGCAAAGGTACAAAAAGTTTTAAGTTGATAGAATTGAAATTAGACTTTTTACTAACAAATGACATAATGACAAACAAATGAGATTAAAACTTAATAAATCAAAAAAAATCTTTGTTTTATAAACAAAAAATAAAGATTTTCCATTATGAAATCTTTATTTTTAAACTAAAATATGAAGATTTTTTTACTTTATTAAGTTTTATTATTTTTGTAACATATAATAAGAAAAATAATGTCTGAAATAATAAATAATATAAAAGTATTTACTCTGTCGGAGGTAACACGCAGCATAGAAAAAACCATCAATGAACGTTATCGTTCTTCTTTTTGGGTAAAAGCAGAAATGTTAAAACTGAATCATTATACAGCATCCGGGCATTGTTATCCTGATTTAGTAGAAAAAAAAGATGGAAAAATTATATCACAATTACGTGCTGTTATGTGGAAAAATGATTATGAACGTTCCAATAAAATATTTCTCAATGTAACAAAAGAGCCTCTTAAAGACGGTATAACTATAATGTTTCAAGCTTCTCTTTCGTATGATTCTGTTTATGGTTTAAGTTTAAGAATTATAGATATAAATCCTTCATTTTCTCTTGGAGAAATGGAAAGAGAACGACAGGAAACAATAGAAAAATTACGACAGGAATCCCTCTTTGATTTAAATAAACAGTTACCTTTTCCTCCCGTTTTTAAAAGTCTTGCTCTTATTTCAGTTGCAACAAGTAAAGGTTTTTCTGATTTTATGCAAGTAATAGACAATAACTCTAATCAATATAGAGTTTTTACATATCTTTTTCCTTCTCTTTTGCAGGGCGATAATGCTGTTGGAACTCTTATTGATGCACTTAATACGGTAAAAATTGTAAAAGATTATTTTGATGCTGTGCTTATAATACGTGGAGGTGGTGGAGATATAGGACTTTCCTGTTACAATAATTATGAACTTTGCCGTGCAATAGCACAGTTTCCTCTTCCTGTACTTACAGGTATAGGACATTCAACCAATGAAACCGTTACTGAACTTGTTGCTTCTCTCAATGCAATAACTCCAACACAGCTTGCTGATTTTATTATAAACCGCTTTGCTGATTTTGATACTGACGTCATAAAATTACAACAATCTATAATTAATATTGCTAATGCGGAAATTGAAAAACAAAGTCAAAAAATAAATATACTTCAAGATAACTTAATAATAAAGACCCAAAACAAATTTGTAAAAGAACATGACAGTCTGCAAATTTTTGAAAAATATATCACTTTGTTAAATCCAAATAATCTTTTATCACGAGGTTATTCTATAACAACATTGAATGGTATGCTTGTTAAGAGCATAAATGATGTAAAAGATGGAGATATTATTGAATCTAAATTCAAAGATGGTAAGATAAAATCTGTGGTATTAAAATAAGTGTAAAATATTTTTTTTCAATTATTTAATCTATAATTAAAAATTGTTTATCCACACGGTTAAAATTATCATTTATTGAGAAATAGTATTTTTGTTTGTTCAAAATATAACAACATATCTTATTAAGATAATAAATTATTATGGTTAAAAATAAACTACAACGTTTTGCTGAAAACAAATTTTTTAACAATATGTTTCAATGTACTTACAACGATCTTTTAACTACAGGCTTTGACTTAAAAGGAAAATGGAGGTCTGAGTTTTTTAATAACGAGAATCCGATTGTACTTGAACTTGGTTGTGGAAAAGGAGAATACACAATAGGACTTGGAAAAAAATATCCGTACAAAAATTTTATCGGATTAGATATAAAAGGAGCAAGAATGTGGCGGGGATGTAAGACTTCAAATGAAGAAAATATGACAAATGTAGCTTTTATTCGCACACACATTCAACTAATTGAACATTTTTTTGCAGCTAATGAAGTAGATGAAATATGGATTACTTTTCCTGATCCTCAATTGAAAAAGCCAAATAAACGGCTCACTTCTCCACGTTTTCTCGCACTTTATTCCAAAATTCTTAAGCCCGAATCCATTATTCATCTTAAAACAGACAGTAACGATTTGTATGACTATACTCTAAATGAAGTTTTGTTGCCACAAAAATATAATGTGATTTTTCATACAAATGACCTTTATGCTGAAAAAGATTATTTGGAAGTAAAAGAAATACAAACTTTTTATGAGATTATGTATTTGGCAACAGGAAAACCCATAACATATATTGAATTTAAAATTATAATATAAGATTTTTTCTATTTTTGCCTTAAAATTTTACATACAATGAAAAAAATAAGCCTTATTTTTATTTTGTTTTTAATTATTGCACAATTTATTGCCGCACAAAATGACAAAAAAGATACAATAAAAGACAGTCGTTTTGACAGTATAATAAAAATGATTGACAAAGGAGAATACGTTTATGCACGTACAGCATTGAATAAAGCGTTAAACAATGGAGCAGATTTGTTTAAATATTCATTTGAACTTGCACGGTGTAACTACAAATTAACTGATTACAAAGATGTAGTTAAAGTATTAGAACCTTTGATTTTAGAAGTTAGTGCGACATCTGATTTTTATCAGTTGTTGGGTAATGCTTATTATGAAATGGGCAAAATAGGTAAAGCGGTTAGTACTTATAATGATGGATTAAAACGATTTCCTAACGCAGGATGTCTGTATTTAGAACTTGGAAACATTGCCTACAAACAAAAAAATTATAAAGACGCTCTTTTTTATTATGAAAAAGGAATAGACGTTCAACCGGATTATCCTTCCAATTATTATTGTGCAACACAAATTTATCTATCTTCAACAGAAGAAGTTTGGGCGGTAATGTTTGGAGAAATATTTATGAATTTAGAAAAAGGGACGGAACGAAGTAAAGATGTATCTAAACAGATATTTGATGTTTTTTGTACAGAAATAATTTTAAATCGAGATGAAATAGCTGTTGATTTTTATAATCCTACTATTCTTTATTCTGATTCTTATGAAAGACATAACCTTTTTCCTGATTATTACAAGCAAGCAATGCTTAAAGCATGTAATGGCGAGCGTTATTTAGATTTAAGTTCTCTAATTCGCATTAGAAAACGGTTTATTGCAGAATTGTATAGAACGACAAAAGATTTTCATAACGTAGTATTTGATTATCACAAAACTTTAATAGCCAAAGGTTATTTTGATGCTTATAATTATTGGTTGTTTTCGTCTGCTTCGTCTGCAGAAAGTGCTAAATGGATAAAGGATAATAGCAAACTGTATAACGAATTTCTCAAATGGTTTGAGCAAAATCCTCTTAAAATAACAAAAGAAAATTTATTTACTCGTTATAATATGGAGTAAAAAACTTGATTTTCATACCTTTCCATTGAAAATCTTAAAATAATAGTAAAAATAAAGACTCAGTTTTTGCTGAAAACATAAATTTTCTACTTATACACATCTTTTATATTTATAGATTTCACTATTTTTAGGTATTTATAGCCGTGGTTTGTTATAGTAATTTTGCAGTCTAAAATATAAAAATTTATTTATTATGAAAAGATTTATGACTATAGCATTATTCTTATGTGGATTAAATGCAACAAATGTAAAAAGCCAAACAGTGATAGCTTCCGGCACAAGTGGCATTCTAAATTGGCAAGTAACAAGCGATAGCTTGCTAACTATAAATGGAACAGGAGCAATGCTTAATTATACTTGGAATAGCAAACCATGGTATGCTCACAAAGATATAATAACACATGCCATAGTTGAGGATGGAGTTACTACAATAGGAAATGGAGCATTTAGTAGATTGAATAAACTTGAAAAAATAGATTTACCAAATACCATTACTTCAATTGGAGATGGTGTTTTCACTCATTGCAGTTTGTTAAAGACAATAACAATTCCTGAAATTGTAACTTCAATAGGAAATTATGTCTTTACAAACTGTGCGTTGCTTACAACTATCAACGTAAATGCGATAATTCCTCCTATAATTTCTTCAACTACTTTTGATGGAGTAGCATTGAATATTCATGTTTATGTGCCTTGTGGTAGCTTTGCACTTTATCAGTCTAATTCTTCTTGGAGTGTATTTACTAATTTGCAGGAGAAAATTGATTGCAATTTGGATTCTTTAACAAATGATACTGTTTACATTCATGATACTGTTTACATTTATGATACTATTTATATTCACGATACAACATATATCACTATATATGATACTGTTTATATTGATACCTGTAACAATTCTATAAATAAAACAGTTATTGATGAAAACAAAGTAACTATCTATCCTAATCCGACTAAAAACATATTAAACATTGAATTTGAAGAGTATTTGCAAGGGTCAATATTATTATATGACATAAACAATAGGGCAGTACTAAATAAAGAAATAAATGTTAAACAAAACATAATAGATATGCGGTTCTTACCCAAAGGTATTTATATGCTACAAATCATTTCATCTAATGGTAAATTTATAGGTGGTAAAAAAATAGTTAAACAATAATAATAGAAATTGTAGTTTTGTTTGGAAGAAGTGCAGACAAATGATTTATAGTTAATATTAAAATTAAAAGTTTTAATATCTTTGCATCTGTTAAACATTAAAATTATAATGTTTAACAGTTTTTTTTAACATAAAAATAAATTAAAAGACAATGAAAATAGATATTATTTTATGTGGAGTAGGAGGTATGGGAGCATTATCTTCTGCTGCAATAATATCCAAAGCGGCTTTGGATATGGGAATGTATATGAAACAAAGTGAAACTCACGGAATGAGCCAACGGGGTGGTGATGTACAATCCCATTTGCGTTTATCTGATAACCCTATTGATTCAGATTTAATACCAAAAGGACAATGTGATATTATACTTTCTGTTGAACCTATGGAAGCTTTACGCTATTTACCGTTCTTAAATAAGGAAACAGGATGGATAATTTCAAATAATAATCCATTTATAAACATTCCAAATTATCCAAATAAAGAAATTATATTTGAAGAATTTAAGAAAATAAAGAATCATATTCTTTTTGATGCAGATTCTATTGCAAAAGAAGCAGGTAATCCAAAAGGAACAAATATGGTTGTACTTGGTGCTGCATCAAAGTATTTAAAAATAGATTTGGATAAATTGGAAAATGCAGTTAAAGAAAGCTTTGGTCGCAAAGGAGAAAGTGTTGTTAATGCCAATATCAATGCTTTAAGAGCAGGACGTGCAGTTGCAGATACTACAATGTAAGCATTATTCACATAAAAATCATTGTTTTATACTCTGAAAATAAAGATTTTTACATCAAAAAGGCTGTTTTTACATTTAAAAACAGCCTTTTTGTTATAATAAAGTTTTAGTACTTTTGTCAAAATGAAAAATATTAATTTATAGCAAAATATGAAATATAAAATACTGTGTTTAATATGTTGTTTTGTTTTATTATCAATAAATACGGTTGTTGGTCAAACAAATGACGATATAACTTATGGTTGGCACAGCGTTACAGCAGGAGAAAATCTTTATCGCATATCAAGAAATTATTTTTTGAAAGAGGCAGATATAATAGAAATAAATCCGGGACTTTCTGCCGAAAATTTGAAAGTTGGACAAAAAATAAAAATACCTATAACTATTCGAAATAAAAAACTTCTCATTACAGAATCAAAAATAACAAAAAGAAATATAGAACAGGATACTAAACTTCAAACATCGATCTTAAAAAAAAGTTATCCAAAAAACAAACATTTGAATATTGCTATGTTTCTACCTCTTTATTATGATAAAATAAGTGAAATGGGGTTTGATAATTTTAATATAAATGAAAAACGAAAAAAAGAATACAAAAGTTTTGAGTACATAACTTTTTACGAAGGGGCAAGAATTGCACTTGATAGATTGGAAAAAGCAGGTTATAATGTTTCTCTTTATGTTTATGACATAGGGGAAAATGATGTTGATGAAATGAAAAGAGTATTAAATAACAAGGAAATGCGGGAGATGAATCTTCTTATACCTTTGTTGTTAAAACAACCTTTTGAAGTTTGTGCAGAATTTGCTCAGAAAACAAAAATACCTATAATAAATCCCATGAGTCAAAATCTTGCAATACTTAATAATAATCAGGTTTTTAAAATACAACCTTCCGCTGCCACAGAAGTAGAAACGACTATTCGTTATATTAGATCTCATTTTGACAATCCAAATATTACTCTTATTCATAGCAACACCTCTGAAGAAAAACCAATAGTTGCATATTATAAGCAGCTTTTTGAAAAAGATAATATATCATGGACAATAATAGATTATAATAAGTTTGCTAACCGCATTACAGAAAAAGTTGTAAAGGGTAAGCAGAATATAGTTATTTCTCTTGTAAGACAAACTAATGGAACACAAAATGAATCATACATAAAAGATTTATTAGGAAAACTTTCTAATAAAAAAGAAAATAACATTACTCTTTTTGGTCCTTATGAATGGTTAGATTTAACTTTTATGGATTTTTCATTATTGCAACAATTTAATTTTCACTTTCTATTAAGTTACCTTAATGACTATACCAATGCAAATTTTGTTGATTTTGTTAAAGAATATCGCAAACATTTCAAAAATGAACCTGATAAAATATACGCATCATTAGGTTACGATATAATTGCTTACTTTATTCCTGCATTGATAGACGGCGGAGATGATTTTATAAATGAACCAAATACCGTTAAAGTCTTAAAAATGATACATCCTTTTTACTTTGAAAGACGAAACGAAAATACAGGTTATCAAAACAAAAGAACATCCGTTTATCAAATAAAAAACTATAAAATAGTATCTGCGATAGACTAAATAGTAATTATTATTTATTCATAATAATAAATTCGTTTTACTCTTTGTGATATAGAGGTAAAGACTTCATAACTTATAGTTCCTAAAACTTCAGACATAATCTCAACAGGATATTCTGCATCAAAAATTATTACTTCCTGATTGATGGAGACATTTTCTATATTGGTTATATCTATCATTGACATATCCATACAAATATTTCCAACAATTGGACATGGTTTATTATTTATCCAAACGCTATAATTGCCATTTCCAAGATGTCTATTTAATCCATCGGCATAACCAATGGGAATAACTCCTATAAGAGAATCCTTTTTAGCTATAAATGAACGGTTATAAGAAACACTTTCTCCTGCTTTTACTGTGTGAATTTGATTAAGGGTTGTTCTTAAACGATGTACCCGTCTTAATACAGGAGTCTGTTTAACAGAATCGTCATTCCAACCTATGCCATACATTCCTATTCCAATTCTAACCATATCATAATGAGCTTGAGGAAAACGAACAATAGCTGCAGAATTTGCAAGATGACGTAAAGGTTTATAATCAAATGCGTCAAGAATTAACTGACTGTTTGACTCAAAAAGAGAGATTTGTTTTAGAGTGTATTTATCCAAATTGGGATTATCTGCTCCAAAAAGATGAGAGAACACAGATGAAACTTTAATATTAGGAGATGAATGTAAGAGTTTAATAGCTTCTTTTAAATCTTTATGCTCTAAACCTAAACGATGCATACCTGTATCAAGTTTGATATGAATATTTACAGGACATTTTGTTGTTTGAATTAAAAGTTTCAGCAATTCTATTGAATAAATTTCAGGCTCAAGCTTGTATTGTATTAAACGTTCCAAGGATTCAGGTTGTGGATTCATAACCATTATGGGTTGAGTTAATCCTTTGTTCCTTAATTCTACACCTTCATCAGCATAAGCTACTGCAAAATAATCCACAGATTGTGATTTTGTCAAAGCCAAAGCTACCTCCCAGCCTCCACAACCATAAGAAGAAGCTTTAACCATTGACATCATTTTAGTTTGAGGTTGAAGTAGAGAACGAAAATAGCGTACATTATCAATAAGAGCTGAAAGATTTACTTCAAGTTTTGTTTCATGAGTCTTTTCTTCAAGAAATAAACTTATTCGTTCAAGAGCCATTGTTCTGCTACCTTTTATTAAAATGATAGAATTGTGTAATGTGGCAGTATTTAACTTACTTATACATTCAGTAACATTATTAAATACTTCGCTATTCACACTTAGTAAATTTTTATGCAGGCTGAAAGATTCTCCAATAGCATAGAATTTGTCTATTTTTTTATTTATAAGAAAAGTATTTATTTTTTTTATTATTTTTTCTGGTGGCAATCCGACCTGTTCCATTTCTGAA
Organism: Bacteroidales bacterium; assembly: GCA_031272245.1. Classification (GTDB taxonomy): domain Bacteria; phylum Bacteroidota; class Bacteroidia; order Bacteroidales; family P3; genus JAISGN01. Next base: position 25,316 of record JAISUE010000021.1, on the reverse strand, counting down.
AGAATAGCTATTCGTTTTGTTTGAAAAGAATTGTTGTTTGAAGCAATATTATAACTGTTAAGAAAATCTAATGCTATTTCCAATGAAATTAAATTAGATGAATAAGTATCATCTATCAAAATAGAGTTATTTATAGCCGATTTTACTTCAAGTCTCTGTTCAAGTTTATGAAGATGTTTAAGTCTAATAAATAATTTTTTTTCATTAACTCCTGCTGCTTTTGAAAGCATGAAGGCATTAATAGCGTTTTCTTGGCTTGCTCTGTCGGAATAAGGTAAAGTATTTATAATTTGTTTTGATAATTTATCCTGCCAACTCCAAGCAACAATATCAACATTTGGTAAATAGAGTTTAATAAATTGTACATCAAAATTTTCTTTACATAAAATAAGTAATTTACAATGTGTAAAAAGTAACAGTTTTTCCTTTAATTTTGTTTCATAAGATGAAAAATTTGCCTGATGAGCATCTGTTATATTTGTAAGAACTCCAATGTTTGGCTTGACAATTTCTTCCAATTGTTGCATTTCTCCGCTTTGAGATATACCGACTTCAAAAATACAAAAATCATTTATTTTATCCATTTGCCAAACAGAAACAGGCACGCCTATTTGTGAATTGTAGCTTTTGGGAGTATAACACAGTTTTTTATCATTACCTATTAATTGTACAGCCCAATCTTTCACACAAGTTTTCCCGTTAGAACCTGTAATAGCCGCAACTTGTATATGTTTAAGTGTATTTCGTTTGTTTTTAGCAATGTCTTGCAACGCTTTAACTGTGTCTGAAACAAAAATAAATTCTGCTAAAGGATAAGGTGTTGTATCAAATGGTTTTTGCAGAACAAAATATCGCACACCTTTATTATACAATTCATTTATGAATTTTTTACCATCATTGTTTGATGTTGTGATTGCAAAAAATGCAGTTCCTTCTGCTTCATTAAATCTTCGGGAATCAAATAACAAATGTTTTATTTTCATATATTTATATTTATCAGAAAACAAAATTAGTAATTCTAATTTATTTTTAATTTAAAAGACTCTAAAATTAAACAGTTATTTTTAAACGAACTATTTAAAGTTTTTTTCAAATCCTGTCAGAGATATTATTTTTACAAAAAATTTACTGCTACTGTGAATTTTATAATTCAAAAATGAAAAATGTAGAAATTGAAAGACAGCAAAATCACAACAGTATTACAATCCATTAAAACAAAAGGATAAAGTTTTGTGCTTTATCCTTTCTGCATTATTGAAAACTATTCTATCGGGATGTATATTTCCGTTTTGCATTTTTCGGGCGGAACACGTCTTGTGTCGCTAACATATTTCTCCATGCAAGGCGACTCCCTCAACGTAAAACCGCTTTCTTGCAACCATTTCCCAAAAATTGCATTATAAACCGCAGAAAAATGGTCGTAAGAACCGACATAATTGAATTTGGCAAACTTGCCTCCTTCCAAAGTTCTGACCTTAACCTCTTCAGCAGCCTTTGCAGGCTTTGGAACAGACAGGCATACATGAGTAACCAAATCTTTTTCCAGAGTAACCTCAGGGTCGTTCATACAAAGAGAAAGATGCTCAATGCCTTTTCCATACAAACACTGTTTCTTTACCTGTTTCCATAAAGTTTCAAAGGCATAACCGTAATTTACCTCCGAATAGTTTCCAAAAAACTCCATGTAAATAACCCGTTTGGGTTCAAGCACAACTATTTTTGGTGCTTTCAAATCAATAGTTTCCGATACTTTTACTGATTTCATATTTTTAATTGTTTTATTGTTACGATACTCCAATGGAGATACATTATAAAAAGAACGAAATACTTTTGTAAAAGAAGAAGGTATATCATAACCAACTTTCTCGGCAATATCCATAATGCTTAAATCTGTTTCACGCAAGAGTATTGCTGCAGTCTCTACTCTTCGTCTAATGATATAAGACCATATACTTTCTCCCAAAGCCGCACTCATAATACGAATAAAATGATACCTTGAAAAACAGGCAACATCGGCAAGTTGAGCAATATTGATTGGGCGGTCAATGTTCCTGTCAATATACTCAATCACCATTTTAAGCCTTTGTTGATAAACTTCTTCTGTTTTAATCTGTTCCGACATATCTGCATATTGTTATCTCGATACAAAAATACAATCTTTCCTTCTCGCAGACTTTTCCAATAGTGCTAAAATTATTTTTGGATATTGCAAAAGTGATTGCCTGACAAAAAAGTTTTAATTTTATCAGAAAAAAACTTGATATTACGGCTTAAAATTTTGATAATACTGACAAAAATCATTAAAAAATACTCTGAAAATATTTTCACAAAAAAAAGTTTATCTCTCTCTTAAAATCGCAGGTATTTTAACTCAACAATAATATAGCATATCCTCTTTCGTATATGAGAGACTGTTCTTTATTTTTGTTTTTGTAAGCTTATTTTGCATAAATTCAAAAAAAAGTTTTAAGTTTGCACTTTCTTTTTTAGCCGTCTCGGCACAAAGAAAAAAATTATTAACTACTTCAAAAGCCTTTATTGGTTTGAATATTTAACAATATAAAAAGATGGACAACTTAACAAATCCTCAATTAGAGGAATTAAAAAAAGAAGAAAACGTTGAATTAAAAGACGTTCTTAATGATAAAAAAAATACGGAGGTAAGCAATGCTTTGCCGGATGAAGAAATTCTTAATGTTGCAGAAGAAGAGGATGTACATGAAGAAGAAAATGTCGCAGAACTTGTTGCAAATTATGCACAAATGTCTATGGACGAATTATATTCTGAAATGAAAAAACTCTATGATGCAAGTAATTTTGAACAATTAAAAGCAAAAGCATCTTTAATTAGAAATGCGTTTAACAACTTAAGTGAGCAGAAAAATAAAGCTACTTTGGAAAATTTTATAAAAGAGGGAGGAAATGCTGTTGATTTTAAGCCTAAAGAAACATCCGTAGAAATAGATTTTGCCAATCTTTATAACTCATATAAAAATAAACGTCAAAAATATCTTGAAGACCAAGAAAAAGAAAAACAGGAAAATCTAAATAAAAAACAAGCTATATTAGAAGAATTACGTTTGTTGCTTGATTCGGATGGTTCTTTAAAAGAAATATATGATGCTTTTAATTCTATACAAGAACGATGGAAAGAGATAGGACAAGTACCACGTATGGAAATAAATACTTTGTGGGAAAATTATCATTTTCTCATAGAAAAGTTTTATGATAAAGTTAAAATCAGTAAAGAACTAAGGGATTTGGATATGAAAAAAAACCTTGACACAAAAATAGATTTGTGTGAAAAGGTTGAAGCGTTAATGTTTGAAAAATCAATTACTAAATCTTTTCATGCTTTACAAGAATACCATCAGCAATGGAAAGAAACAGGTCCTGTTCCAAGCGACAAAAATACAGAAATATGGGAGCGATTCAAAACAGCATCAGATCAAATAAATGCAAGAAGAAAAGAATTTTATGAACAAAGGCTTGCAGAAATGGAAATTAATCTAAAAGCTAAAACAGAATTGTGTGAAAAAATTGAAGATATAATTAAACAAGAAATAACGCTTGTAAAGGATTGGATAGAGAAAACGAATGAAGTAAATGATCTATTAAAACTTTGGAGATCAATTGGTGGAGTTGCAAAAAAAGATTCTGAAGTATTATGGACAAGATTTAAGGGGTCTATTGATACATTTTTTGCTAAAAAGAAAGATACTTTTGACAAATTAAAAAAAGAATATTTACAACATTATAATGAAAAAGTAGAAATTTGTGTGAAAGCAGAAGCTATTGCATTAAGAAATGATTGGAAAAAAGCCACAAATGAACTATTAGAACTGCAGAAACAATGGAAAGATATAGGTTATATTCCAAAAGAAAAAGCAGAAAAACTTTGGCTACGTTTTCGTAAATCTTGTGATACTTTTTTTGCTAAAAAACAGGAAGCTTTTAATCAATATCGGTTATCAGAAGAAGAAAATATAGCTAAAAAGAAAAAACTAATAGAAGAAGTCAAAGCCTTTGAATTTACAGAAGATAAGGAAAGAAATCTTAATTCAATAAAAGATTTTCAACGCCGTTGGTTTGATATAGGATATATTTCTGCAGAAACTGGACAAAAATTATGGCATGAATTTCAAGCAGCAGTCAATTTTCATTTTGATAAAATAAGAGAAGCATATAGAAATTTAGATTTTTCTAACTTTAATGCCAAATTAGCAACAACAAATACAAATGCTGCAAAAAGATCTATAAATGAACAAATAGATAAATTACAAAAAGAATTAAATCTTTGGGAAAATAATCTTGGTTTTCTTGCAAAATCAAAATCTGCAGATGCATTACGAGCCGAATATGAAAAGAAGTTAGAAAAAATTCGACAACAAATAGCTTTATTACAAGTAAAATTAAAAGCTATAAAAAACGAAAAGCCCGAACAAAAAACTAAAGAAAATATTGAAGAAACATCAACAGATACGGCAGAGAATAAAGAATAATGAATGTATATATTGAGACTTACGGCTGCCAAATGAATGTTAGTGACAGTGGTATTGTTGGAAAAATTTTAACAGACAACGGATTTACTCTTATCAATCGTATAGAAGAAGCTAATGTAATTCTGATAAATACGTGTTCTATTAGAGATAATGCCGAGAAAAAAGTTAAAAATCGTATTACAGAATTAAATGCCTTAAAAAGAAAAAACAAAATAGTTATTGGAATTTTGGGTTGTATGGCGGAAAGATTAAAAGAAGACTTAATAGAAAACTATGGAGTAGATATTGTTTGCGGTGTAGATTCATACAGAAAAATAACAGATTTAATAATGGATGTGAATAATCCAAACTACAAAAAAGTAGTTAATGATTATTTTTCTTCTTCTCAAATACATTCCATAGAAACATACGACGATATTACACCAATACAAATGGATTCCAATGGAGTTACAGCTTTTGTTTCTATTATGAGAGGGTGTGAAAATTTTTGTTCTTATTGCGTTGTTCCCTATACCAGAGGCAAAGAAAGGAGTAGAAACCGTAATAATATAATTAAAGAATGTGAATATTTATTTGAAAATGGTTACAGAGAGATAACTCTTTTAGGACAAAATGTTAATTCTTATAATTATAATGATACAGATTTTGCGGATTTAATAAGTAAAGTAGCGGCAATAAACCCTCTTTTACGCGTACGTTTTGCAACTTCTCATCCCAAAGATATTTCCGACAAACTTATTTTAACTATTGCTTCTTATAAAAATATATGTAAAGCCATTCATTTACCTGTACAATCCGGCAGTAATGCAGTATTAAAACGAATGAACAGAAAATATACACGGGAACAATATATGGAAAAAATAAATAAAATTAAAACTTCCATTCCTAATTGTGGTTTATCTACCGATATAATTGTTGGATTTTGTGGTGAAACACAAACCGATTTTGAGGATACTCTCTGTATAATGCGTGAAGTGAAATATGATTATGCTTTTATGTTTGCTTATAGTGAAAGATCTGATACTTTTGCTTCTAAAAAATATATTGATGATATTTCTCCATTAGAAAAAAATGAGCGACTAACAAAAGTAATAAATCTACAACGAGAGCTTTCTTTGACAAGTAATAAAAACGATATTGGTAAAGAGTTTGAAGTTTTAATAGAAGGCGTTTCCAAGCGTTCTCCCGACAAACTTTTTGGAAGAAATACTCAAAATAAAGTTATTATCTTTGACAATAAAGGATTAAATAAAGGAGAATATGTAAAAATTAAAGTTACAGATTGTACCTCCGCTACATTGATAGGAGAGGTAACTGTTTAACAAGTTATCATATTTATACAGTAAATTAGGAATAATAATAAAATAATTGATAGAAGTATGTGTACAAAAAATTTTATTCTGGCTATAAATCCGGGTTCTACCTCAACAAAAATAGCCATTTATGAAAATAACAAACAACTATTTATAAAGAATATCAAACATTCTGCTGAAGAACTTTCTGCTTTCGTAAAAATAACAGACCAATTTGAGTTCCGTAAAAACCTAATACTTGCAGAAATTAAGAATGCCGGTTTTGACATAAATAAAATTCGTATAGTAATAGGACGGGGAGGTTTGTTAAAACCTATTACTTCGGGTGTTTGGACAGTGAATGACGCAATGTTAGCTGACTTGCAAGCAAGTCGTTATGGACAACACGCCAGCAACCTTGGTGCTATAATAGCCCATAATATTGCTAAAACAATAAATGGAGCAGAAGCAATAATTGCAGATCCTGTTGTTGTAGATGAACTTGATGATATAGCAAGAATAAGTGGACATCCTTTGATGCCTCGTAAATCTATATTCCATGCTTTGAACCAAAAAGCAATAGCTCGTAGATATGCTACTGAGTGTGATAAAAAATATGAAGACTTAAATCTAATTGTGGTTCATTTAGGTGGTGGTATATCTGTGGGGGCACACAAAAACGGTTTAGTAATAGATGTAAATCAAGCTTTGGATGGAGATGGTCCTTTTTCGCCAGAACGCAGTGGTTCTCTACCTGTTAATGAAGTGATAAATGTATGTTTCAGTGGCAAATATTCAGAAACAGATGTCCGAAAAATGGTATGTGGTGCAGGAGGTTTTGTAGCTTATCTAAAAACTAATGATGCTCTTGTTGTAGAGAATAAAGCTAAAGATGGAGATAAGGAATGTCAATTTATACAAAATGCTATGGTTTATCAAGTGGCAAAAGAAACAGGAGCTATAGCTACTGTATTAAAAGGAAAAGTAGATGCCATTCTTTTAACAGGAGGGATAGCTTACAGCAAACCATTTGTTACAGAACTTATTGAACGTATTTCTTTTATTGCACCGGTGAAAGTTTATCCGGGAGAAGATGAAATGGGTGCATTAGCAGCAAATGCCCTGATGTATTTAAATAAAGAGTTAGAAAGTAAAGAATACAAATAAAACATATCTTAAAAACATTTATTCTATACTGTTAAAAGGTATTGAAAATTTGTTTTATTTTTTGCTTCTATAATCTTGTTTTTATGTGATAAAACTTTGTTTTTGAATGATAATATCTTGATTTTTATTGTACAATCAAGATTGCATAGGAGGAAAATGATTTTTTAAGTGATTGTTTTTACTTCGGCTTAAAAAAATAGTAAGTTATAATTCAAATTTATAGAAGCAAATATTTTTTTGCAACACGACAAAAGACAAGTTTTCTAAAATTAGCAAAAATGTTTTTCATTATATTATTTTATTTCTTATTTTTGCAAAGAAATAATGTAGGAACACAAATATGAGTGAGCAAATAAAGCATGAATGCGGAATTGCACTTTTGAGGCTTTTGAAGCCTTTGGAGTATTACAAAGAAAAATACGGAAGCAGCCTTTGGGGACTTAACCGAATGTATCTCCTTATGGAAAAACAGCATAACAGAGGACAGGACGGAGCAGGCTTGGCTTGCATAAAATTTGACACTCCTCCCGGCGAGAAATACATAAACATAACAAAATCTAACAGCACAAAACCTATTCAAGACGTTTTTTCTGAAGCCTTTGCAACTGAAAAATTTTGTGGAGAACTTTATCTTGGTCACTTACGTTACGGCACTTTCGGTCGCAATGAAATGGAAAATCTTCATCCTTTTGTAAGAGAAAATAACTGGAAAACAAGAAATCTTGTTCTTGCTGGAAATTTCAATCTTACAAACATTGACGAACTTTTAGAAAAACTTATATCTCTTGGACAGCATCCTGTAAAAATTTCCGATACGGCTATTGCTTTGGAAAAAATAGGTAAATTTCTTGATGATGAAGTTGAAAATCTTTTCCGCAAATACAAAGAACAAGGTTTGGATAACAAAATCATAACCGAACATGTAGCCAACGAAATAAACATAAGAGAAGTTTTGCAGAAAGCATGCAAGCATTGGGATGGCGGATATGTTATGGCTGGTCTTATAGGTAGCGGAGATGCTTTTGTATTAAGAGATGAACATGGAATACGTCCATGTTTTTATTATAAAAATGAAGATTTTGTTGTCGTAACATCAGAACGTCCTGTGATAATGACTGCTTTCAATACCATGATTGAAGACGTTGAAGAACTTCCGGCAGGACATGCAATAATTATAAGAAAGAATGGAAATGTATCTGTTGAATGTTGCAAAAAACCGGCAGCCAAATTGTCAAAATGTTCGTTTGAAAGAATTTATTTCTCACGAGGAACTGATAAAATAATTTATCAGGAACGTAAAAATCTCGGACGTTTTATCTTCCCACAAATACTCAAAGCAATCAATGGAGACCTGAAAAACACAGTTATTTCCTACATTCCCAATACTGCAAGCGTTGCCTTTCAAGGATTAGCAGAGGCTTTTGCCAACTATGCACAAGAAGAACATATAAAGAAAATACTTGTAGATAAAAACAATATTACAGAAGAAAAACTTAAAGAAATTTTTTCTGTGAGAGCCAGAAGAGAATATATTGCTGTTAAGGACGTTAAAATGCGTACTTTTATTACTCAGGACGAAGACAGAGACGATATGGTCGCCCATGTTTATGATGTAACCTACGGACAGGTGAGAGAATATGTTGATAACCTTGTTGTAATTGACGACAGTATTGTTCGTGGCACAACACTTAAACAATCTATCATTCGTATTCTTGACAGACTTGGACCAAAGAAAATTGTAATAGCTTCTTCTGCTCCTCAAATTCGTTATCCTGACTGTTATGGAATAGATATGTCAAAACTTGGAGATTTCGTTGCCTTTAATGCAGCCATTGAAATGTTAAAAGAAAATGGCAAGGGAAGTATTATTGACGATGTTTATGCAAAATGCAAATCTCAACAACACTTGCCAAAAGAACAGATAGTTAATTATGTACGTGAAATATATGCTCCGTTTACGCAGGAGGCTATCTCACAAAAGATAACTCAAATTCTAACGCCTAAAAATATAAATGCCGAAATACAAATTGTATATCAAACCATTGAAGACCTTCATCGTGCCTGTCCAAACAACACAGGCGACTGGTATTTTACAGGAAAGTACCCTACTCCGGGTGGAAACAAAGTTGTAAATACTGCCTTCATCAATTTCTATGAAGGTAAAAATGGAAGAGCTTACTAATTTATAAAATCTTATTTATTAAAACTATTTCATAATATATATTACATTTAATAATATTTCTTGATTTTTTTGCCAATTTATCTTGAAAAAACTCTTGATAATCAAAAAATTTTTCATCATAATAAGGAAAATTTACTATTAGACAGGTGAGAAATAAAAATAACAAAAAATTTCATATTTTTGCTCTTTCAAAATAATCAATTATAATAAAAAAATAAGTAACAAAAAAATGAAACGATTAGCAAGTATTTTATTGTTAAGTATTGTTTGTTTTAGTGGATATACACAAACAAACAATGATATAGTAATGAGTGTTGCAGGAGAAAATGTAACAAAACAGGAATTTATTGACCTGTATCAAAAAAATAATATAAATCCAAGTAAAACAATAGATAAACAAGACTTAAAAGAATATCTCGATCTGTTTATAAATTACAAGTTAAAATTGCAAGAAGCAAAGTCGTTGGGCTTGGATACAACCAAAACTATTACTGACGAAATTGAAACATATCGCAAACAACTGACTGCTCCTTATATTAACGATGCTACAATCACTGAACAATTGATAGAAGAAGCATATGACAGATTAAAATATTTCGTGCATGCGTCTCATATTTTAGTAAATGTTCCTGCAAACGCTACTCCTGCCGATACACTTGCTGCGTATAACAAGGCTATTGATATTCGTAAAAAAATCTTAAAGGGTGAAGACTTTGGAACTCTTGCCGCAGAAATATCCGATGACCCTTCTGCAAAAGAAAATAAAGGTGATTTAGGTTTTTTTACATCTATGCAAATGATTTATCCTTTTGAACAAGAATGTTACAAAATGAAAGATGGAGAAATATCTATGCCTATTAAAACCTCTTTTGGTTATCATATAATTAAACTCATTGAACGAAAACCGTCTCCTTTTTATTCCGTCGATATTGCTCATGTGTGGGTAAATCCTAAAGAACATGACAGTACGACAGATTGTAAAGCAATAATAGAAGAAGCCTATGCTGCTTTACAGCAAGGCAATAGTTTTGAAGAAGTTGCTAAAACATTTTCTGATGATAAACGTTCAAGTGCAAATGGCGGTTTATTAGCGGGACAAAAATTGACAACTCTTCCTTCAGAATATGTTATTAACCTGCAAACTATGCAAATAGGACAATATAGCAAACCTTTTGAATCTCGCTTTGGCTGGCACATAATCAAACCCGTAGAGTTTCATCAAATACCTGCTTTAGAAGATTTGAGAAAATCAATAGAAAAACGAATACAGGGAGATGTACGTTCATATAGAACAATAGAAGCTTTTGCAGATAAAACTAAAGCCGAATATGGTTTCAAGGAAAATCTAATTAAATTAAAAGCTATTGAAAACATTGTTACAGATAGTGTATTCTCTGCAACATGGTCTATACCTGAAAATTTTGACAAAGCCGAAGAAATTTTCCGCATTGGAGATTATTCTTTCACTCAAAACGATTTAGCAAAATACATAGAAATTCATCAACAAAAAGAGACACCTATATATATTCCATCTTTTGTTTCCAAAGCTTATAAAGCTGCAGTTTTAGATGCAGTTGTAAATTATGGAGAGAAACATTTAGACAGCAAATATCCGGAACTCAAAACACAGTTAGAGGAATTTCGTAATGGTGTCATCATTTTTGCTATAACTGATAAGTTTGTTTGGAATCGTTCCATATCAGATACTGCAGGTTTAGAAAAGTTTTATGAACAAAACAAACAAAAATATATGTGGGACAAACGTTCAGATGCTACTATTTGGACTTTGGATACAACAGTACAAACAGAAAAAGCTATTAAAATAATAGAGAAAGGTTCTAAAAAACACTGGACTAATATTAAAATTCAAGAAGAAATTGCTAAAAAATGCAAGATAGATACTAACATAGAAAAAACTATCCGTTTTGTTTGGAATAAATTTGAGCAAGGTGATAATAAATTTGTAGATAAATCTGAACAAAAAATTGGTGTTGGACAAATAATTGCTGATGGTAAAAAGAAATGTATTGTTGTCGTTCATAAAATAATTGAACCTGAAATTAAAACTTTATCTGAATGTAAAGGTATAGTTACATCAGACTATCAAGATTATTTAGAAAAAGAATGGATAAAAGAACTCCGCAACAAATATACATATAAGGTAAATGAGGCGGTGTTTAACTCCATAGATTAACATTTTTGCATCTTTATAAAAATAGTGTCTATATATGTTTGGGACAATAACCGTCCTTTCTATTCATATTCTGCATATTGGAAACAGATTTGTGGGTATCGCATTCAAAAACTTTCTATTGACGCAGGTTTTACTTGTCCAAATAGAGATGGTTCTTTAAGTTTTGGTGGTTGTACATTTTGCAATAATGACGCTTTTAATCCTTCTTATTGTAACGATAAAAAAAGTATTAGTCAGCAAATAGAAGAAGGAATAGAATTTCATTCATGGCGATATAAAAAAGCACAGAAATATCTTGCATATTTTCAAGCTTATTCAAATACTTATGCGCCTCTTAATATTTTACAACAGAAATATGAAGAAGCTCTTTCAAATCCAAATATTATAGGTTTAGTTATAGGGACAAGACCTGATTGTATTGATGAAACAAAACTTGATTACTTTGTAAAACTTGCTCAAACCAACCATATAATAATTGAATATGGAATAGAATCGTGTTACGACAAAACACTTGAACGCATAAATCGTCATCACAATTTTGCACAAACTCAATGGGCAATATCCCAAACTGTTAAAAGAAAAATCCGTTGTGGAGGACACATAATTTTTGGTTTGCCGGGAGAAACAAAAACAGATATGTTGCATGAAGCTGAAATTCTTTCTTCTCTTGGGTTACATTCTCTTAAATTTCATCAACTTCAACTTCTAAAAGATACTCCAATATTAAAAGAATATGAATGTTATCCAAATGAATTTCTTACATTTTCTTTTCCTGAATACAGAGATTTTATAATAGACTTTTTAGAATTGTTATCTCCATATATAGTTATTGAACGATTTTGTGGTGAAGTTCCTCTACGATTTCATTCGCAATATAATTGGGGAACATTAAGAAACGAACAAATTGTTCAAAGTATAGAGAAAAGAATGTTAGAAAGGGGCACATGGCAAGGGAAAAATTTCAGATTCAAAGCGAAGAAATAGCTATTTATCTTTTTTATTCAATTGAAAATTGTGTATTATATATGAGATCTGTTCTATTGCTTCAACAGAACGGATTGTTTGACAATCCATAAGACTACTTTCTATTGGATAAACTTTATGTAGCCGCACAGCTTTAAGATTTGTATATGGTGCAGTATGTATAAATTGTGAATAATCTTCTTTTCGTATAAAAATATAATCAGGTTCATTTGCAAACAATTCCTCTTTACTAAAAGACCAGTTAACTATTTTTGCAGCAATATTATCGCCTCCTGCAAGCGTAATTATCTCATGGATATAAGTGTTTTTTCCTGCAGAAAAATCACCTCCTGCGCCAAAGCCTATTACATAATAAACTTTTGGTAATATTGAATAGTTATTTTTTTCTTTTATTACTAATATTCTTTGCTTCATTGCGTTTATTTTCTGTTGAGCCAACGTTTCTTGTCCAAGAATCTTCCCAAGAATTTCTATTGTTTGATATACACCCTCAACATTATTTCGCTCAGGAAGAGCTATTATTGAGACTCCCGCTTTTTCTATTTGTTCTAATTTAGATTTTGAAAGCATGGAAGATGAAATAACTATATCGGGTTGCAAAGAAATAATCTGTTCAACATTTGCATTTGTTATTCCACCTACAGATTGTATTTTCAAAACTTGTGGAGGAAATGAACAATAATCTGTTCTGCCTATAATTTTGTCTCCTTTCTGTAAATCAAAAACAAGTTCTGTAATGCCGGGAGAAAGTGATACTATCCTTTGAACATCTTTTTTTATTATAACCTTGCGATTATAATAATCAGTTATTACTATTTGATTATCATTAATTTTTATTTTTTGTTCTTTTTGACATGAGAAACAAGCAATTATGAGAAAAAATAATATGATAAAATGTTTCATTTTTACCTGAAAATAATATATTGTTTGGGTAAATTGTCATCAATAATAGTTGCATTTATTGCAAATATATTTTTTATATTTTGAGATGTGAGAATATTTTGAGTATAATCATTAGCAATAAGTTTTCCCTGTTGAAGTACAAGTAAATATTGTGTATATTTGAGAGCAAGATTGAGGTCGTGAATTACTATTATTATAGTCTTTTTTTCTTTTTCATTTATAGACAATAAAAGATTCATTATCTCAAATTGATGTTTTATATCAAGATTTGAAACAGGCTCATCAAGCAAAATACACGGTGTATTTTGAGCTAATGCTCTTGCTATAATAATTCGTTGTAGTTCTCCACCTGAAAGGACTTTAACCGATGTGTTTCTTAAATGCCAAGTATTTGTTTGCTCCATTGCACGCTGCACTATTTGCAAATCTTCAATAGAATCTGAACGCAACCGTTTTTGATAAGGCACTCTTCCCATCATCACAATTTGATGGGAAGAAAAATCAAAAAGAAAATCCGTATGTTGAGGCACAACTGCTATCTGTTTTGCTAATTGACGATATGAATACAAATTTATATCCACTTTGTTAAGTAAAATCGTATCATCCCTTACTGAAAGAGTTTTGGACAAACATCTTAACAGTGTCGTCTTTCCGGAACCATTGTTTCCAATAATACCATAAAAACCTCCCTGCTTTATTTCAAAACTCATGTTGTAAAGTAGCGTTTTTTCTTTAGTTGCTTTGTATGTCAAATTTGTTACATTTATCATCTATTTAGTTTTAAGGTTACAAAAGTAGTGTTTTTGAACTAAAAAATGCTGAAATTGTACACAAAAAACGCTATTTTTACACACTAAAATAAGCAAATTTTAAACTTTTGATAGTTTGTTCTTTTGCTATTTTTAATCTTTTGCACAAAATACAACTTATATAATACTAATACATTTCAAAATGTATCTCCTTTTATTCCGGTTCATGTGCCTTGTGGAAGCGAAGCAGATTATCAAGTGGCAACAAGGTGGAATAAATTCACTAATTATACGGAATGTGTTAGTTTGAATGACGTTGAAGAGATAGCTAACATTATTATTTATCCAAATCCTGCAAAAAATAAAATAACTATTGATTGTAGCTAAAAGATAAACAAAATTGAAGTTGTTGATTTGTTAATAAAAGTAATTTATCTAAACAACGAGACAACGATTGATGTTAGCAAATTTGCAAAAGGAATTACTTTGTTAGAATAAAAACATACAAAGGAACAACAATGAAAAAAGTTGTAGTAGAATAAGCATTTCTTTGCAAAAAAAAAAGAGTGTTTTTGCCCACCCTATTAAAATTGAAATCCATTCAAAACATAATTAAGAAATTTGTGAGTAGTCTGTGTTGGCTTTGTGTCTATCCAAGTAATTTTTTAAAAGAATGTTTTCTGGATAAAGAAGTTCCGGGTCTTTATTTAAAATAAACTCTGCAAGACGCCTACATTCTCTCATTATAGGTTCGTCCTTTATTATATCAGCAAGTTTAAGATTTAATACTCCACTTTGTGCTGTTCCAGCTAAATCTCCTGGTCCTCTTAACTTCAAATCTGCCTCACTAATTGCAAAACCATCTGTTGTTTTACACATAACATCTATTCTTTTACGAGAATCTGTAGTTAATTTATCCGAAGTCATAAGGATGCAATAACTTTTTTCTGCTCCACGACCAACTCTTCCCCTTAATTGATGCAGTTGTGAAAGACCAAAACGTTCAGCATTTTCTATAACCATTACAGAAGCATTTGGAACATCAACACCAACTTCAATAACTGTAGTTGCAACCATTATATTAGTAATCCCCTTCTTAAACAGCTCCATTTCATATTCTTTATCTTGAGGTTTTAATCTGCCATGTATCATACTTATATGATATTCAGGCAAAGGAAAAGAACGTTCTATTGCATCAAAACCATTTTTCAAATCTAACAAATCTAATTTCTCACTTTCTTCTATTAATGGATACACAACATATATTTGTCTTCCTTTTTTTATTTGCTCTCGCATAAAATCAAACAATCGCAATCTTCCATTTTCGTAATAATGTATTGTATGAACAGGTTTTCTCCCCGGCGGCAATTCGTTTATCACTGACACATCTAAATCTCCATATACACTCATTGCCAATGTTCTTGGAATAGGAGTTGCAGTCATTACAAGAATATGAGGTGGTTTTACATTGTTTTTTTCCCATAATT
The DNA here is from genome assembly GCA_031272245.1 of Bacteroidales bacterium. GTDB lineage: Bacteria > Bacteroidota > Bacteroidia > Bacteroidales > P3 > JAISGN01. Next base: position 9,856 of record JAISUE010000021.1, on the reverse strand, counting down.
TACTTCGTTGCGCCACACCAAAACGATGTTGTTCATCAATAATTGCGAGTCCTAAATTATTAAACTGTACACTTTCTTCTAACAATGCATGTGTTCCTATCACAATATTTATTGTGCCATCTGCTATGTAAGGCAAAAGTTTTCTACGTTCTGATACTTTTGTACTTCCTGTAAGAAGAGCTATTCTTATATTACTCATCTTTTGTAACAGATTTTGTATTGTATTAAAATGTTGTATTGCTAAAATTTCCGTAGGAGTCATTATTGCTCCTTGAAATCTATTATCTAATGCTATAAGAATAATAAGCAAAGCAACAAGGGTTTTTCCGCTTCCAACATCTCCTTGTAACAAACGATTCATTTGATAACCATTTTTCATGTCTGCTCTTATTTCTTTTATAACTCTTTTTTGTGCATTAGTAAGAGTAAAAGGTAAATATTTATTATAAAAATCATTGAAATTTTTACCTACAAAATTAAAAACAAAACCATTATTTTTTGATTTCCGTGTTGTTTTTGTAGCCTGATGTTCAAATTGCATAAAGAACAATTCTTCAAATTTCAATCTGTTTTTTGCTTTTTCTAAATGTTCCGGAGAAAAAGGAAAATGTACTTGTTGTAAAGCAACATTACGAGGAAGTAAATTATATTTCTCTATAATATAGTTAGGTAAAGATTCGTCTATATTTCCTTTTAAGTAATTAAATACTATATGCATTATTTTTGAAATACCTTTTGAGTTAAGAAAAGTATTTTTCATTCTCTCTGTTGTGTTATACATTGGAGAAAATTTTTCTTGAGGATTAGATACATATTTGGATAAGAGTTCAAAATCAGGATGAGCAAAATTAAAACTGTTCTGAAATTTTGTAGGTTTTCCAAATATCACATAGCTTTGTCCGAGTTTTAAACTCTCGTTTATCCATTTCAAACCCTTGAAGAAAACTAATTCTGTTATTCCTGTTTCGTCTGCAAATTTAACAACCAATCGAGGAGTTTTACTTTTTACAATTTCTTTACCAACAACTTTTCCTTTTATTTGAATATAAACATCTTCTCTATATATCTGATTTATGTTAATAAAGGTACTTTTATCAATATAACGATATGGAAAATAATATAACAAATCTTCTATGGTTTTGACGTTTATTTCTTTTTCTAAAATAATTGCTTTTTTTTCTCCCACAAGAAAATCTATTTTTGTTTTTAGAAGATTTGTCATTATTTTTTGTTTTTATGTTTTGTGTCTGACAAAAATAATAAATATAAATGATTTACTTAACAAAAAGACAGTTTTATTTTGAAAAAATATTATTCAATTTATTAAATATGATGGAATTTTCGTATACACATATTAAAATTCCATACATATAAGCAGTAATCTGAATACGTGTATGGAATTTCATACATTATAGACTGAAACATCAAAAATATTGCCTGTTTGCTATCTAATATAATAACACCTTTATTATCCTAAATAAGGTTTTAAATTACTACAATCCATTCTGCGAAGACGTTTTATTGCTCTTTCTTTAATTTGTCTAACTCTTTCTTTTGTAAGATTACATTCTGCACTTATCTCCTCATAAGTATATCCATGAGGAAAACCTATTCCAAAAAACATACATACAACATCTCTTTCTCTTTTTGTCAAAGCTGAAAGCGACCGTTTTATATCTTCACATAAAGATTCGTACATAACTATATCATCACTTTGTTCTCCTCCTTCCGGCACATAAACATCCATAAAATTAACATCTTCATCTTCAATCAAAGGAGCATCTATTGATATTGACTTACTATTTATTCCAAGAGTATCTTTCATTTTTTCATAAGTCATATCCATTGCTTCAGCCATTTCTTCAGTAGTTGGAGATCTTTCTAAACCTTGTTCAAGTTTAGCCCGTTCTTTTTTCAGTCTGTTTATTGTTCCTACTTGATTTAAAGGAAGTCTTACAATACGACTTTGTTCAGCAATAGCCTGTAAAATAGATTGACGAATCCACCATACAGCATAAGAGATAAATTTAAAGCCTCGTGTTTCATCAAATTTATGAGCTGCTTTGATCAAACCTACATTTCCTTCATTTATAAGATCCGGAAGACTTAATCCCTGATTTTGATATTGTTTTGCAACGGAAATAACAAAACGCAGATTAGCTTTAACAAGTTTTTCCAAAGCGAACTGGTCGCCATTTTTAATTCGTTGAGCAAGCACAACCTCTTGCTCTGCTGTAATAAGTTCTTCCTTACTTATTTCCTGAAGAAACTTATCTAATGATCCAACATTGCGGTTGGTAATTGATTTTGTGATTTTTAACTGTCGCATAACTAACCCAATTTCGTTTTTTAAGGTTTGCAAAGGTAAAACATAATTCTGACTTTACCAAAAAATTTACCCTAAAAATAAATATAATTTTATATTCCTACAATATTAACATATAATAATTTCTTTGTCCATTTGAGTAAAAACCTTCTATAATAACTTGTTGACCTTGTTTTTTATTCAAATTTTGAATCGTTTTTATTGTTGCCGGCTCATTATCAATTAAAGTTATTATTAATCCTTTTTTTATCCCAACCCTTGCAAAAGAAGAACGCCCTGTATTTAATACTTCAAAACCCACTCCTTTATCTAAATTATAACGCTGTCTTTCTTCAATAGACAATTCTCTAAAAGAAACTCCCGCTGCCATAATAGAAGATGTATTATCTATTACTTCCGTTGTTCCCGATGAATTTAGCAATGTTAATGTTTGAGTGAATAAATTATTTTTTCGTTCATATTCTATTTCTATCTGCTGATTAGGAGAAAACTGAGCCATAATTTCATTATATTCCGAATTTGTATTCACATTTTTACCATTTATCTTCGTAATAATATCTCCGTCTTTTAATCCTGCTTTTTCAGCTGCACCCCCCTTCAGAACATCTGCAAGATATATCCCATGAATACTTTTTAATCCCTTATTTGCTGCAAGATTGGCATCTACTTCCATAAGATTTACTCCAAGATATGCTTTTTGTGTCATACCATATTTTACCAAATCATTAGTAACTTTTCTAACTATGTTTGAAGGAATGGCAAAAGAATAACCGGTATAAGAACCTGTAGAAGAGGCAATAGCAGTATTGATTCCTATCAATTCGCCTTGTAAATTAACTAAAGCCCCACCACTGTTACCCGGATTTACTGCTGCATCTGTCTGAATAAAACTTGTAATAGGATTTTGACTCATCTTATTACCTAAAATATTTATATCTCTTGCTTTAGCACTCACAATTCCTGCGGTAACCGTTGAAGTCAGATTAAAAGGATTACCAACAGCAAGCACCCATTCACCAATTTTGACATCATCTGAGTTTGCAAAAGATATAAAATGCAGGCTGTCTGCTTCTATTTTTATAACAGCCAAATCCGCAGAAGGATCATTTCCTATAAGCTTTGCTTGAAATGTTCTTCTGTCATTAAGAATAACGTTTATTTTATCTGCATCTGCAACAACATGATTATTTGTTATAATGTAACCGTCTGCACTCATTATTACACCGGAACCGGATGTTTGCAGTGTTCTTTGACGTGGTTGCATAGAATTAAAAGGATTCATAAACAAATCAAAAAAATCCATCATTGTATTAGTTTGTACGGAATAGTCGCATTGAATATGAACAACACAATGTACTGAATTTTCTGCAGCAGTAGTAAAATCTACCTTTGAAAATTGATTTTCTTGAGCCTGAATTAAAAAAGTTGAAATACCCATCAGGCAAAAAACCATAATGTTAATAAATGTTCTTTTCATATTTTTAGTAATTTAATGTTTAATAAATTTGTTCATTTAACGCTCAATTTATTTTTTTATTATTTATAATTTTAAGCTTCTCTTGATACAATAAATTATCTTTGCAACTCAAACAATTTATAATTTGTATTTATGAATACTCATACATATCAATTTACAGCCATCATTCAAAAAGTTCCGGATATTGACGGTGCATATATTGAATTTCCTTATGATATTAGAAAAGAATTTGGTAAAGGAAGGGTCAAAGTAATAGCCACTTTTGATGGATTTCCATACGAAGGAAGCATCGTTAATATGGGAATAAAAAGAAAAGATTTATCAATATGTTATATCATCGGTATTAAAAAAGATATTCGCAAAGCGATAAACAAACAGATTGGCGATAAAGTTAATGTTACAATTCAAGAAAAAGAAAAATAGAATATCTGTTTTTTAATGCACAACCAATTTTTTGATATTTAAAATAAAAAACTTGACTATTCATAAGAAAAGTCAAGTTTTTCCGCATAAACGTCTTATTTTTTAATACCTTTTACTTACATTTTCCCAATCAATTATCTGCCAAAATGACTCTAAATAAGCAGCTCGGCGATTTTGTTTATCCAAATAATAAGCGTGTTCCCAAACATCACAAGTTAAAATTGGTATTTTGTTGTCTGTAATAGGATTACCTGCATTAGAAGTTTGAATTATTTCCAATTTTCCTTCGGTATTTTTTACTAACCACGTCCAACCCGAACCAAATAAAGCTATTGCTGCCGCAGTAAATTTTTCTTTAAACTCGGCAAATGAACCAAAATCTCTATCTATTGCATTTTTTAATTTAGCATCTGACAATGCTGACCCGCCGGGACAAAAACAATTCCAATAGAATGTGTGATTAAATACTTGAGCTGCATTATTAAAAATACCTCCGGAAGATTTTTTTATAATTTCTTCCAATGTTTTTCCCTCAAACTCTGTTCCTGTTATAAGTTTATTAAGATTATCAACATACGTTTGATGATGTTTTCCATAATGAAACTCTAATGTTTGTTTTGAAATGTGTGGCTCTAATGCTTCTTGAGCATAAGGAAGAGCCGGTAAACTAAATTGTGTCATAATAATTTGTTATTTTAATGATTTAGGTTGCAAAAATAATAAAAATTACAAACGAAAACGTCTCATAATAAATTTAAATCTTTATTCTATTTTCTTATAAAAAATACACTCATTTTATTATTTTGTTAGAAAAGTTAATAATTAAGATATTTTCAATTATTAGATGTATTCAGTGCAATAAAACTTGTAAGAAAATTTTTCAATTCCGTTTTAGAAATTAACAATAAAATATGAAGATATTTTTGTACCTTTGCACCTCTTTTTTAAGAATTTTAAAATTAAAACAATAATAATAATGAACGATATAAATAAATACAGCGGTAAGGTAAGGATAGAATCAGACCTTATCGGTTCAAAAGAAATACCAGTTGAAGCTCTTTATGGAGTACAATCACAAAGAGGATTTGAAAATTTCCATATTTCAGGTCGTCTGATGAATGATTATCCCAATTTTATTAAAGGGATGTCCCTAACAAAAAAGGGTGCAGCTAAAGCAAATTATCTGCAAGGTAAATTGTCTGAAGAAATGTACAAAGCTATTGTACAAGCTTGTGATGAAATTTATGAAGGTAAACATCATGAATTTTTTTGTTCTGACATGATACAGGGAGGAGCAGGAACAACTGTTAATATGAATGCCAATGAAGTTATAGCTAATCGTGTATTGGAAATACTTGGTTATGAACATGGACAATATGAATATTGCTCACCAAACGACCATATAAACCTTTCTCAATCTACAAATGATGCTTATCCAACAGCGTTCCATTTTGGCTTGTATTTGGAAAACAAAGTTTTAATTAAAGCTCTGAATGCGTTAATTGCTTCATTTGACAGGAAATCCGAAGAGTTTGCTCATATAATTAAAATGGGACGTACTCAATTACAAGATGCCGTACCTATGACTTTGGGACAAACCTTTAATGCTTTTTCAATAGGATTGAAAAAAGAAGTGAAAAATTTGGAGTTTGCCGCAGAAGAATTGTTATCTGTCAATATGGGAGCAACAGCAATTGGAACAGGTATTTGTTCAGAGCCTGGATATAGTAAATTATGTGTTGAATCTTTGAAAGAAATAACGGGATGGAATGTTCGCCTTGCGGAAGATTTGGTTGAAGCAACAACTGATTCATCTGTTCTTGTTGGCTATTCTGCAATATTGAAACGAATAGCTTTAAGAATAACAAAGATTTGCAATGATTTAAGATTGATGGGATCTGGTCCAAGATGTGGTATTCACGAATTATTTTTACCGGAACGTCAACCGGGTTCTTCTATTATGCCCGGAAAAGTTAATCCTGTTATCCCTGAAGTTGTGAATCAGGTTTGTTATAAGGTAATAGGAAATGACCTTTGTGTTACTTTAGCTGCAGAAAATGCTCAGTTGGAACTCAACGTTATGGAACCCGTATTGGTTTATAGTCTTTTTGAATCTATTCAACTTTTAACTAATGGTTTTGATACTTTGCGTACGCTTTGTATTGACGGAATTAAAGCTGATATTGATAATTGTGAAAGGCAGGTTAAAAATTCAATAGGTATAGTTACTGCATTAAATCCTGTGATTGGTTATAAAAATTCTACCAAAATAGCTAAAGAAGCTATGGAAACAGAAAAAGGTGTTTATGAATTAGTCCTTGAACATGATATTTTAGACAAAAAAGATTTAGATACAATTCTTAAACCTGAAAATATGGTTGAACCGGTTAAATTAGATATTAAGCCTAAACATTAAAGATAATATTCAACTTATGTTTATATTAAAAGAGACATCTTAACGATGTCTCTTTTTTATTATTTATGACTATTTTTTCTATCCATCACTCGCCAAACGTACCAAATATATGCAACAACAAATGGAACAAACAGAGAAACTATACTCATTGCGTGTAAAGTTGTTTCACTGGAAGAACTATTTGATAATGTTAATGAGGATTGCGTGTCAAAAAGTGAAGGATAATATGATGTGTTGTTTAACCCTGCTAATAAAAGTAAAGCAAAAACAGCAAAAATTGAACCTGTTCCGGAAAACCATATTCCTTTTCTGAATGATGAACAAAAATATGTACGAAAGAAACCATATAAAACAAGAACTACTCCAACAAGAAATATAGCTGTTACTGCCGGCATTTGTAAAATATTGTTCCAATAAGCAAACGGTTCAACATTTATCGTTCCTGTTTCGGCATCTGCTCGCCATCCATCTTTCAAAAGCAAACAAACTAACCAATAAATAAATGTTACTAAAAATCCTATTGCGTTGTATAATAATTGTTTTTTTGCTCTGCGATAAATTTCCTCATTGTCTATATTATTTATGAAATACAATGAAGCCAAACAGCGGGCAAGAAAAAAGATAGCAAATCCTAATATAACGTTTTCAAAAACCAATACAGCTTCTAAACCGTGCCATGATGTTTGCCACGAAGAAACTACAGGTCGCAAGTTATTCAAATCGGTAATGTTTGTTTTCATAACTGAAAATTCTGCACCGTAATAAAATGTAGAAACCGCTGTTCCAATTAAAATAGGAGCAAGCAATCCATTGATAAATAAGAAAGATTTGAATGTTTTTTGTCCATAGAGGTTACCTTTTTTGAAAATGTATTCAAAAGAAACCGCCTGAATAACGAAAGTTAAAAGAAGTAAAATCCAAACCCAGTATGCTCCTCCAAACGAAGTAGAATAAAACAAAGGAAAAGACGCAAAAAATGCTCCTCCAAATGTTACTAAAGTTGTGAATGTTAATTCCCATTTCTTTCCCAAAGAGTCAATCAACAGTCTTAATTCCGATTCTTTTTTCCCAAGCGAGTAAATCAAAGATTGTCCGCCTTGAACGAATAACAAAAAGACCAATAAAGCTCCCAAAAGTGATACTATACACCACCAATAATTTTGAAAAAATGAATAATCCATAAAGCGTTTTATTTTTTTAGAATCAATACAATTTAAATAATCTTTTTACCATATTTAATATCCTGCAAATATACAACTTTCTTTTGAAAAATCCGTATAATGAACAAAAAATGTTAGTTATAAGTATCCGAATGTGTGCAGGGATTATTGTTGAATTATTTGAAATGAAATATAATTTAAAAGAGAACTGTCTTCACAGTATTAAAACCTGTCATCGCTTTCAACACATCTTTCATCCATCTTAACCATTTTTTTATCTCCGTTCCAACCACAATAACCATTATTTCCAACGCATCAACCCCCGTTTCCATCAACTCAATCATTCTCAACGGCTTAAAAATCAAAAGAAATCCGAACAGGCTTCGTTTTCCTGAAAGAATTTTAGCGGAGTCTGCCCGCATATAGACTTGAAATCGGCGATAAAATGCGCTTGATCGTAGTAGCCGCAATCAATGGCTAATTCGGTCATTGACAGGCTATTGTTTCGCTGTTTTTCGTACAGTGTGCGCTGAAAACGGACAGTTTTGAGGTATTGTTTTGGCGAGGCGCCGATACGCTCGGCAAAGACGCGCTCAAACTGACGGCGGCTAAGACAGGCTGCCGAAGCCATCTCGTCAACGCTGACTTCGCCTCGCCTCTGTACAAGCGTTTCTATAACGTGATGAAGACGGCGAAACTCATATTCTTCGTATTGCCTTTGTAATGAGGCGATAAAGTAATTCTCCGCAATCCCGACTCTCGCTTCAAAATTCGTTACACTGCCCATTTGCTCTTCAAGTTCGCGCCCAACCTGACCGATAAGGTGCTGCAACGGCACATTGATATTGAAAATCTCGTTCAGCGGAAAACGGAAGAACTGCATCAGTCCCTGTGGTTGAAAAACAATGGAGAAAACCTCCAAGTCGCCTTGATATTCAATGTCATAATACTCTCCGAGATGACCGTAAAGGGCGACATTGTCGGTCAGCGTGCGATTGCAACCTACCGTTTGCGGACGAGGAGAGAAATACAGCATCAGTTCACAAAAGCCCGTAGGGAGAATACGCTGAACGCATGTTTGACCGCATTCCAGCGTGTTTTCTATTGCCCAATAACGCTTGATAAAAGGTAACAACAACGGCGAAGGATTTGCAAAATGTACTGCCATAGTGCGGCAAAATTACGAAAAAAACAACAAAAGCACGCAAGTAGCACAGATTAAGCCGTGCCGCCTGCGTGCCAACATTTTACTCGTACAGTCCGAACAGATTACCCTCTGTGTCGGCAAGTACGGCGAAATAACCCAAGCCTTCTGCCTCAATCTTGGTTTTCGGAACGACTACCGCACCGCCAAGCGTCTCTGCCCGCACAATCGATGCCTCAATACTGTCGGGGACAGCAAGAGAGACCATCGTACCTTCTTTAGACGGCTTCATATCGGGCGAACAGCAAATCTCGCCTTCGCCGGTCGGGAAACACGCCATACGGACGCCACCGCCGCAGTCATAAGTTTCAAACTCGATGCCAAGCACCGTACCGTAAAATTTTACCGCCCTGTCTAAATCGGCGGCGGGAATAGAAACCCAAGCAATTAGTCTTTTTTTCATTTTACAAAAAATTTAATGATTAAACATAGTGCAAAGGTACGGCGGTTTGTGCGTAGAAAATTGTAAATTTGCGACATCCTGTAATCGGATGCCTATAAAATTTCATCAAGGTAAAGTTAATAATTTTTCGTTTTTTTTCGCTGTAATGCACTTTGAATAAAGATTATCCGACAGATTTGCAAATAATTTTAATGCATTTGCAAAAATGACTTGAACGGACGTAATTTTCGTGCAAACAACATTCCCGCGTAATGTACCTGTCGGTAGAAACGTGACGCCCCCAACAATCGCCGTCATTGCTTCCCACATCTTCGCCATTGCGAGCGAAAGCGAAGCAATCCATACCAAAACCTTTGTTCCAACCACCGAAACCCTCGTTTCAACCGCATCAACCATCAGTCCGAAGGACTTAATTTTCATAACCGCAACGCCAACGGCTTGCGGAAA
>JAISUE010000014.1 GCA_031272245.1 Bacteroidales bacterium | reverse complement strand
GAGACGATTTGAGGTTTTTTTAGCCCTTGAAATGTTTTTTTCGACAGACAAATTCCGCCGGAATGTTTTTCTGACGAAAATTACAGCCGTTAAAAATATTTTTCCAAACCATAAAATCTCGGTTTTTTGTTCAAAAACCAAAAATTTCGTCCGTGCAACGTTTGTTGCAAACTTTGCAACGGACGTTGCAAAGTTCAAAACATCCGTTGCAAAGTTCAAAACGTCCGTTGCAAAGTTTGAAACGTCCGTTGCAAAGTTCAAAACGTCCGTTGCAAAGTTCAAAACAAACGTTGCAAAGTTCAAAACGTCCGTTGCAAAGTTCAAAACAAACGTTGCAAAGTTTGCAACGTCCGTTGCAAAGTTCAAAACAAACGTTGCACGGACGGCAACCATTGTTGATAATCCATTGAAAATGATTGCGTTGATGGAAACGAGGGTTTTTGCGTTTCCGCAAGCCGTTGGCGTTGCGGTTACGAAAATTAAGTCCTTCGGACCGGCGGTTGAGGCAGCGTGAAAAAAGGATTCGTTCTTATAAATTATAATTAAACAAAAAGAAAAACAAATTAACAAATAAACCAATTAAATTATTAAAACCTCGCGATGTACAGGCAATCGTATTAAAAAGATGACAAAAAGATTAGAAAAAATCAGAAAAGTGTTAATGATGATTATCGCAATCGTCTTAACGGGAGTTGCATTCATTGCCTGCGGCGATGACGAAGAAGAACAGCAACAGCCTGCTGCCAAAAACCTTGCAAACTATTTCACGGTTCAGGGAGCAGAAACAATGACGGGTTCAATCCCCGGAAACTCCAACGGCGTTTCCATAGGAGAGGTTAGCATCAACAGCCATGCACTTGCAGGCGGCTCTTCACCTCTTTTCATCGCTTCCGATAACGATATTGAATATCTTTATTTGAGCGTGAAAGGTGCAAACAAGTATTATCGTATCACTCCTTCGGCAAAGAAGAGTACGACAATGGATTTGATTATCCTCTTCAGCCAGAACCTCAACGAAACATTCACCATTGAAGTTTCGGCACTGCTGGCAGACGGCACTACAACGGTTATCTACACAACGACCATCAATTACATTCAGGCAGGAACATCTGCCTTGCAGGTAAGTCTGTCGTTTGACAACGAAAAAGACGTTGATCTTTATCTTGTTAAACCTGACGGTGAGGTTGTTTATTACGGAAACCATGACGGCGATTGGGTTTATGACCAAACAACGGGAACATACACTTACGCATGGGGTTTGGACGTTGATTCCAATCCGGGCTGTAGCATAGACGGCATCAACAACGAGAACATATTCTATCCGTCTTCCGAAGTTCAAAGCGGAACGTATCAGGTGTGGATAAACATGTATTCCAACTGCGATGCAACGATTGCAACCAACTGGGTAGTAACTGCTTTGCACGAAGGTAACCTTATCACCCCGACTTACGGAGTTAATCCTTCGGCAGGCACATATCCTGTAGGCGAGCCAAGCAATCCGATAGGAAGTTCATTGAACGGAGCATTGAAGGTGATGGAATTTACAATGAACGGCTCTCAGTTAGGAAAATCTTCAGTTGTTTCTCCATTGACCCAGAGTGCAAAAATGAAGTTGCGTAATGCAGGCATAGAAGTAAAATAAAGTTTTCTTTTCATAAATTGAGTCTAAATTCAGTTTTTATGGGGGGCTGTTTCATTAACTTGGAGCAGCCTTTTTGTTTTCGGCAAGGGAAGCGATCATTGCCGAACCTCAACGCTTAATTCCCCCCAGTCGACAGTTTTGTTAAGCAGTTCCATATAAAAGCAAAGATTGTCGGCTGTTATCAATTCTCCATTTACCGATTTAATAACCGTATTGAGTTTAAGAGGCGGATTTGCAGTCTTATTGCGTGAAGCAATGACCAGATTATTGTCTTTGACCATTGTTTTATACAGATATTCCTTTAAGACCTTTTTCGGAGTAAAATCCGTTCTTCTTTGAGCATAGATCTTTTTATTTTTACAATCAATAATCCAGTTAAATTCGGAAATAAAAGGCAGCCCGATAAGATTTGAAGTAAAATTATCGGAAAACCATATTTCATTTACCTCGGTTTTAACCGTATCGGCAAGAATTAACGTATCACCGATTCTTAAATGCGTTTCGCCGTAAATAATGCCCGATACATCTGTTGCCGTGGCGCCTTCGAATGTAATATCATTTTGTTTTGCAACATAATCGGCAGTGTTCATAATCATGGGGAAAGCACAACCTAAATCAAAAATGAATCTGTATTCCCTCTCCCATAATTTCACAAACACATAAGGAACTCGCTTGAAAAATGACTTTACTTCAAAATAATCATTTACGTCCATTGATGCAATAGTGTCAAAGATACATACTTTATTGCCGTCAAAATCCAATACAATAATTGCAGAATCATAAAAAGCATTTATTCCAAGTATTTTTTTTGTTGTATTGGTCATACAAGGTATGGAATCCATGAAAACTTTTTCTGCCAAATGATTTTCCCATTTTAATAAATCATTTTCAAGATTTATTTTAGTTATTTGAAATCTTACTTGCTTTCTGCCCGAAGGTGTTGTTGTTGGAAAACTTAAAGTGCTGTCCTTTTCCAGCGTTTCATTTCCTGTTATTGTAAATGCGTCGGTTAATCCCGTATCAAAGATGGCTGTATCGTTTGTATTATTATATTTTATCGGCAAGACAAGATGATCGTCTTTTATTTCAAAATGCTGGCAATTGTTTTTACAGACTTCTACCTGATGTTTTTCTATCTTGATTATTGTTTTTATTTTAGGGATTTGATAAACGATTTGCACCACAGTACATGAAGAAAATACTATGGTGCAAACTATGACGGCAAAAACTCTCTTCATCGAAATAATAATATCTGCATCAACGAGTTTTACGGTAAAAGCTTATTTTTTGGACAAAACTTCGTCTATCATTCCATATTCCAATGCTTCTTTTGCGGTAAGCCAATGGTCGCGGTCTGCATCTTTTTCTATTTTTTCTACCGATTGACCACTATGTTTGGAAATGATTTCATATAATTCTTTTTTAGTTTTTATTATTTCTCTTGCTGCTATTTCAATATCCGAAGCCTGTCCTTCAGCTCCTCCAAGAGGTTGATGAATCATAACTCTTGAATGTTCTAATGCCGAACGTTTTCCTGTCCCTGCACATAAAATAATTGAAGCCATTGAAGCGGCAAGCCCGGTACATATAGTAGAAATCTTTGGTGCAATATACTGCATCGCATCATATATTCCTAATCCTGCATGCACATATCCGCCGGGTGAATTCAAATATATTTGAATATCCCGTTTGCTATCCACACTCTCCAAAAACAATAATTGCGCCTGTATGATATTTGCAACATCATCGTCTATAGCTGTTCCAAGAAATATAATTCTTTCCATCATTAAACGGGAGAAAACATCCATTTGAGCAACATTTAACTGCCTTTCTTCAATGATTGTAGGGTTAATGTATGCGTTGTGTTTGCGATACTTATCAAAAGTTATGCTGCTTATATTTCTATGTTTAACAGCATACATTTTGAATTCTTTTCCAATATTTTCCATATTTATTTGTCTTTCTATTTTTTTATTAAAAGTATTCCGATTAACAATTATTTTTTGTTTGTTTAGCAAAAGTACAAAAACTTTCAAACTTTTTCTTTAAGAAGGTAAAATATTATTTTTGTTTTCGTATTATTTAATAATTAACTTTTGAATAGAAGTTGAATTATTTTTTGCTTTAACAAAATATATTCTTTTTGTAAATCACATAAAAAACTTGATGTTCAGATTGAAAAATCTTAATTCAGGTCTTTAATAATATTGATTTTAAATAAAAAAACAAAGATAAAATTTCACAGAATAAAATATATGTATTTATATATATTTAAAACAAAGAAGGCGAACAATTATTCGCCTTCTTGTATGCAATTTAGATTAACAATATATTTTTTACATGCTGTTTTATTTCTGTACTACAATACTTGGGTTGGTAGATGTAGAAAAACGATATTTTAAATTGCCCGAATAGTCAAAGCATAAAACTTCGCCGCCGGAAATAAAATCTTTTGCATCTGTAATATACACCTCATTGCGTGTATGATTTACATTTACGCAATAAGGTATCAACAAAGTTGAAACAACAGATTGATCACTAACAAAATCCGTAGAATTGGCAATGTTTGTATAAGGTGCTTTTTTCACAGAAAACGCTCCCGTTATATAATTATAATGTAGAAATATAACATCATTCCCACATACGGCAAAACTGCTTACATTCACATTATCTTTGTGTATTACTTCGTCTGTTTGGCTGTTTATGGTTACTAAAGAAGGCGTTACATCGTAGTAATTACCGTTTAACATTATAAGAACATTTCCATCAGGAAGAGTCTTTGCTATTGTTGGATTCAATCCAATGTTAACAGTCTTTATTACAGAAAAGTCCGATAGACGAATAACTGATACTGTGCTGTCAAACACTACATCCATTCCTCCTGAATTTGATACATAAAGTTTTTCATTGGCAAAGGCTATTCCATCAGGGTTTTTTCCAACAGCAACTTCTCGTTCTATGCTCAATGAATTTGTATCTATTTCAACAACAGAGCCACTGAAACAAGCAACATAAACTTTTCCTTTTGCAGAACAGAGCCTTGAAGGACTTTTACCTGTACCTGCATCATTTATTATCGGAATACGCTTTTCTAATTTGCCACTTTGACGATTGATAACACTAATTACGTGAGATTCTTTCACAGCAACATAAATTTTAGAACCATAAGCAATCATATCATTGCCCGTATCGCCTAAACCCTGTCCATTTGTATACGTAAAAAAATCTTTTTTCACGGAACATGAGTCAATAGAATACATATCTATTGTTGAATTAGTTTGTCCCCAATTCCCTTCACAAAGTACATAAAGCGAATTTTCCGTTAATTCGGAAGGCTTCGTTGGCTCATTCTGCTCATCCGGTTCGCAAGCAGAGAATAAAATACAGCTTAAGGCTATGACTGCTACCATAAATTGTTTGTTGTTCATAATGAATTAATTTTAGTTTAATTAAATTTATAATTGATTGTTATTCTAAATTGTCTTAACGGCATTGGATAATTTCTCACCACTTCATATTGTTTATTCATTAAATTGGAAACAGAGAATGATAAAGTTAATTTATTTTTAAATGTCTTTTGGAAAAGCAAACTATGGTCTGTGTAATTTTCAAGACAATTAGCCGCAATATTTTCATTCATTGCATATCTTATCCCTGTATACGTCATATTATACGAAAAAGAATAAGACTTGTACGATAGAGTAGCAAAGACATATCCACTATTTCTTGGTGTATATGGTATTTGTTGCCTGTAATAAAGACTTGTTTTTTCATTGTCCGTAGCATATTGTAAAGAATATGATGCTTGAAAATGTATATCTATACCTTTTATGTTTGTTCTAATACTTGCCAAAACATCTATTCCCTTAACGATAACCTGTCCATAATTTAACATACTCCATACAAAAAGATTTCTTGACGGCATTGCAACTATTTTATCAAACACTTGATTACAGTAAAAATCTAATGAAGCATTTAGATATAAATAATTTTTTGAAGAAAGTGTTTTTGAAAACGCTGTACGCAGATTATACTGTTTCGTTTTTTCAGGTCGCAAAGTAGCAGAGCCTATGCGATTGTAGTAAAGTTCGTTAAAAGTAGGATTTCTCAAAATATCTTTATAAAAAATACTTAAAGCAAAACTCTTATATTTATATCCTATAGATAAAAAAGGATGAAAACTTGACTTGAAACTTTCCATATATATGTATGATGTATTGTCATAATAATAAGAATGCAGTATATGTGCTGTCAGAGAAATATCATTATAATTCAAAGTAGATACCAATGCAGTTAAAGAAGTAAGCCGTTTAGGTTCAGTATTGATATTTGTTGTTGCGTGTAAAATATTATAAGAAATATCGTTTGTAAGAGATATGCCAATATACTTTCTTTTAAAAGCAAAAACATTGTTTAGATAGACTTCATTCTGTTTGTATATATCACTTTGAAAACCTGCTGTATTTAAGTATTGCGAATCTAAATAATGAGTGAAATTTAAGGATAGTTTGATATGATTTTTATATGTCAAATATTCATTAAATTTATAACTGAGAATACTTTGGATAAAGGCATTTTTATCCCATAATCTTTGATTGCTATTAAGATAATAATAAATAGTTGCACAAGGTAATCCTCTGTTTGAATAAAAATAATATATTTTGGTTTTCCATTCTGTCTTTTTCGATAATGTTATAAAATTGTTAAATTCTCCTTTAATAGAAAAAAGGTCTGAATTTTTACGTTTTTCTTTTGATATACTGTCTGTTTCTTTGTTGCCATAATAAAGAATATATGGATAATTACCTGCTGTATTTGTTATATCTAAAGTAAGTTGAGAAATAAATTGTTTGCCGATTTTAAAAGCCAAAAGGAAACCGGGATTAAAGTAATTGAACGAACCATAAGAACAATAGGTATTTCCCTGTATTCTTTCCCGACTTCCAAACTTTGGCTTACTCGTTTCTATCATAAGAATGTTAGAAGATGAAAGTGATTTGGCAGGTTGCAGTAAATCAAAATCCTGTCCGTTACTCATATTTATTTCTTTGATATTGTTGATAGAGTATTTTCCCAAATCAATTTGACCATTCATATAGTCAGATACTGCTATTCCATCGTAGATTACAGCGGTATGACTTGTGCCAAGACCTCTTATGCTTATTGTTTTCAAGCCCCCTATTCCACCATAATCTTTTACTGTAACACCGGGTAAAGACTTTGCTATATCACCAACAGAGGTTGCAACTTGTTTTTCAATCATTTGTTGGTTTATTGTTACACTGCTTTGTTCTATTGAGCGTTGCTTAACAGCAGTATCAATTATATTAACAGTTGGTAATTGGTAATAGCGTATGGTGTCTTCCTGTTGAGAAAACGATAAGGCTGGGATGCCGCTCAGAATTGCTGATATGAATACTTTTTTACAACTAATCATAAAACACTTTATCCTCGAAAGTTTTTAATTATATTAAATGTTATTGGCAGGTTTTCTGGCTCGCTCTCAATCGGTTTGCCTTCCCATTGTTACACAGTGGCATAAAGTATTACCGAAGGTTGTTTTTGAGCTTACAGCAGCGGGACTGCTCAGGCTTTTCACCTGATTCCCTTTTACATCTTTACCCCATCAAACGACAAGGAAAGAACCAAAAACATGTGCAAAGATAATAAAAAAATTAAATTAAAGGTTTTATGAGAATATTTCTGTTTTGAGGCTGTAAAACAAAAATATTAAAGATAGCCATATTGCACTTCTAAATTATTATTGTATGTACAGGCAAAAAAATTTGATTTTTTGGAAAAAAAACAAAAATTTTCTACATTAAAAATAAAGATTTTTACTACTAAAACGAAGAAAAAATATTCATAAATTAAAATACATATATGTATAATTTTTATTATATTCATTAGTTGTTCTCATTTTGAATAAAATCTCCGTAATTTTGATTTTTTTTTGTGTAATAAATTGCTTTTTCTTTTTTTGGATACAATAAAAAGCACAGAAATTAGTTTATTATCTAAACAAATCTAGGGGCAAATCTTTTATGAAACATTATATTTTCTTTATAATTAGCATTGTTACATTTTGTAATCTTTGTGCCCAAAGCATTACATACACGGATTCTTCCGTATTAGCAAATGGTTCGTGGTATGCTGTTACAATTTCTCAAAGTGGTATCTACAAATTGACTGCAGAAGATTTTAGAAGACTTGGTGTTCCGAATGATTCCATTGATTTTCAAAATATTACTATTTGGGGACAGGGAGGTTTACCAATATCTCAGATAAATGCAGATTGTAATGAGAGTGATTTGAAAGAAAATTCTATTTACGTAAACACTCAAGGAAATCCTTATGTATTATTTTATGCGGAAGGTAATACAAAATGGAATTACGATAAAAGTAATAATTTTTATTCTTTTGAAACTCACCCATATTCTGACAATGCAACCTATTTTATATGTTTTGATCCCTCTAAAGGAGAAAAAAAACGTATTGCTTCAACTGTACAGTTAACCGGAAATAGTGATTATCAGGTTTCTTATGTAAGAGATGTTTATCTCCATAATAGAGATTTAATCAATCCAAGAGGAGAGGGAAGAACTTTTTATGGAGAAACTATCACACATACAACAAATGAATTAAAAATACCTGTTAATCTGCAAAATTTTGTACAGGGATCAACGGCAAGAATCAAAATAAAAATTGGTTCAACGAGAAATGACAGTGAAAAAATATTTACTTATAAATTTAATAACTATGTATTAGGAAGCAATTATTTGGGAAAAAACGACAATTTTGGAGATGCACCAGAATTTATTGAATCAACCCCACCTTTAAATTCGGCTATTGATACCGTTTCTATAGAATATACTTCAAATTCTACAAGAGACAAAGCTTATTTGGATTATATCCTTATAAATTATGATAAAAACTTGCAATTTAATTCTTCTCCATTATTTTTCAATGCTGTTGTAGGTTTGGAAGAAAACAAAATAGCAGATTATATTATAAGTAATACAAGACAAGATATGAAGGTATGGAATGTAACGAATCCAACTAATGTAACAGAAATGTCAACAAATTTTCAAAATAATCAGACTACACTGAAATTAAATACTCAGACATTCCAAAAATTTATTGCCTTTGCCGGAAGTAATTTTCCAACTCCTGCATTAAAAGGAAAGATTGAAAACCAAAATCTTCACGGTTTATCACATGTAGATTTTATTATCATAACCGCACCTGAATTTATTTCTCAAGCAGATACGCTTGCTAAATTACATCGTATCAATGACAGTATCAATGTTGCAGTTGTAACTACTCAACAAGTTTATAACGAATTTTCATCAGGAACAAAAGATTTTTTAGCTTTTAAAGAGTTTTTGCGAATGATGTATAAAAAGTACTTGCCGGAAGGAAAACAACCTAAAAATGTATTACTTTTTGGAGATGGAACGTATGATAATAAGAATATATTGAAATTTAACAATAATTTTATTCCTACATATCAAAGTGCATCTACAGGAGTTTGTGCTGATATGTATATTGCATTTCTTGATGACAACGCAACAGGAAATGTTTTGATTGATAAAATGAGAGTAGGCGTTGGACGCTTTACAGTAAACGATACTTATGAAGCAAATGTAATTGTTGATAAATGTAAACGCTATTTATTGAAAGAAGATTTAAGAGAATCAGGTTACATTAATGATTGGAAAAATTATTTTACATTAACTTGTGATGATGATGACCAAGGTGAAACTTACTTTGTTACAACTTCGGAAGATACTTATTATTCTTTAAGGAATGTGTTTCCTACAATCAATGCTCATAAATTTTATTCCGATGCATATAAGCAATTTTCTTCTTCGTCAGGTCCAACTTATCCTGATGCAACAAAGGCAATAAATAATAGAATGAGTAAAGGTTCTTTAACGTTTAATTATGTTGGGCATGGTTCGGAAGATCATTTATCAAGTGAACGATTAATAACCATAGGAGACATTACAAGTTGGACAAATTACAATCAACCAACATTATTTATTACATCTACATGTGAATTTACAAAATTTGATATGGTTGATAAAGCTTCCGGTGGTGAAATAGCTTTTTTAAGTTCTAATGGTGGAGCAATAGCTGTTATATCTTCTACACGTAAAATCAGTTCAAGATCAGATGTTAATTGTGCTTTACATAGAAATTTCGTCGAAAAACAAACTAATGGTAAAGCATTGACGTTGGGAGAAGCATTTGTGAAATGTCAAAATCAACTGACACCACAAATTTCTAATGATTTTGTTCTTGTTGGCGACCCTGCATTAAGATTAAATATACCAGAATATAATGTTTATACTAAAACTATAAATGGAAAGAATGTTGAAGATACACTTATTGCAGCAAAAGATACGGTTAAAGCTTTATCACAAATGCATATTACAGGAGAAATAAGAGATAATGCAGGAAATACTGTTACTTCATTTAATGGTAAAATA
Organism: Bacteroidales bacterium; assembly: GCA_031272245.1. Taxonomy (GTDB): domain Bacteria; phylum Bacteroidota; class Bacteroidia; order Bacteroidales; family P3; genus JAISGN01. Next base: position 21,240 of record JAISUE010000014.1, on the reverse strand, counting down.
TTAATAACATTGTTTGACAAAGTAAAAACATATTATACTTTAAATAATGAAGGACATGACGTTTTAAAAACATTTGAACAGCAAAAAAATATACTGTATAAAGGAATAACAGAAGTTATTAACGGAGAATTCACTCATTCATTTACTGTTCCAAAAGATATTTCTTACGATTATGGAAGAGGCAAATTAAGTTATTATGCAAAGACCGACAGTGTTGATGCATCTGGTTATAATGATTGGTTTATGGTTGGAGGAATAGATGATTCAATAGCTTCAATAATAGAAACAATGAATACAGACACAACATATACAATTATTAAATTATATATGAATGATACAAACTTTCGTGATAAGGGAATAACTGACCAAAATCCTGATTTGTTTGCAATAATAGAAGATTCAATAGCAATAAATGTTGTAGGTAGTGGTTTGGGACATGATATTATGGCACGATTAGACAATGCCGCGAATACTTTTGTTCTTAATGATTACTATGAACAGGATACATTAAATCCAAATAAAGGTTATATTCGTTTTCCATTCTATGATTTACAAGATGGAGAACATACTTTGACACTTAAAGTTTGGAATATTTTTAATTTTTCTTCTGAAAAAACAATTACTTTCTATGTAAATAATGGGAATGAACCTTTATATACTAATTTAAAAAATTATCCTAATCCTTTTGAAACATCAACAACAATCGTGATAGAGCACAATCAATCCGGAAAAATAAAGGAAGCTACTATTTATATTTTTGATCTGTCCGGGAGAATAGTAAGGAAAATACCTGCTACTCCTTATATATCTAATTATACAATAGGTCCATTAGTATGGGATGGAACAGATGAGGGAGGAAAACGATTGGGTAGTGGTATATATGTGTACAAAATTGTTATGGAAACAACAGAAGGCGAAGTACATTCAGCAGGAAATAAAATGATTATATTCAATCGTAAAAAATAATAAAAATATTAAAATAGACGTTTTAGTAACTTGATAAAAAATAATTAAAAGAAACAGATGAATAAAACAAAAATCAAAATAGTATTATTGGCTTTTATTTTTTTAAGCTTTACAAATCTTAACATACAGTCGCAAGTTTTACCTGGTGGAGATGGAACAATTATTGGACAAACAATAAAAGAGGGTGCAAGACCAATATTAACAGGTATGCCAATGTTATTGATAGCACCTGATTCTCGTGCCGGATCAATGGGAGATGTTGGTGCAGCTTCAACTCCTGATGCAAATTCTATTCATTGGAATGCTGCTAAATTGGCGTTTGCAGAAAATAAAACCGACATTACATTTACTTTCAGCCCATGGTTACGCGAACTCACCAACGATATAGCCCTTTCTTATTTAGCCGGTTATTATAAATTGAATGAAAGAAGTGCTGTGGGTGCATCTTTAACATATTTTTCTCTTGGTGATATAACCTTTACAAATGAAAATGGTGAAGATCAGGGAATATATATGCCTAACGAATTTGCTGTTGATGTTTCATACGCAATGAAACTTACAGATAATTTATCTGCATCTGTAACAGGACGTTATATACGTTCAGATTTAACTCAAGGACAAATGGTTGGAACACAAAAAACTTTTCCGGGACAAACAGGTGCAGCAGATGTCGGTTTGTATTATCAACATGCTATATACAGCGAACGTCCTTCCAATTACGCATTAGGCTTACAAATATCAAATCTTGGCGGAAAAATTTCATATTCTAACAATAATAGGAGTAAAGATTTCCTTCCTGCTAATTTAAGACTTGGCGGGAGATATACAACAAGCTTTGATCAGTTTAACGAAGTTTCTTTTATGCTTGACTTTACAAAACTTCTTGTTCCTACTCCTGCAGTTTATGATGATGAAGGAAATGTTGTCGCAGGTATGGAAAGTGAAGAAACAGGTGTATTGCAAGGTGCTATCCAATCTTTTTACGATGCTCCTAATGGTTTTGTAGAAGAAATGCAGGAAATTTCAATTTCTGCAGGAACAGAATATTGGTATAAGAAAACTTTTGCTGTGCGTGCAGGTTATTTTTATGAAAATGCTAAAAAAGGAAATAGACAATATCTGACATTTGGAGCAGGATTAAAATATAATGTTTTGAAGTTAGATTTGTCTTATTTGATAACTACAGCCAAAGTTAGTAATAATCCTTTGAAAAATACTTTAAGAGTTTCTTTATCTTTTGAAATCTAAAATCAAATGAAATTTAGAACAGGTATAGGTTATGATGTTCATCAACTTTCAAAAGGGTATCCATTGTATTTAGGAGGAATTAAAATTACATCTGATACAGGAGCTATTGGACATTCTGATGCTGATGTTGCTATTCACGCAATAATAGATGCTCTTCTTGGTGCTGCAAATTTGAGAGATATAGGTTACAACTACCCTGATAGTGATATGAAGTATAAAGGTATTGATAGCAAACTGCTTCTTTCTGATACCGCACAAAAAATAACAGCTAAAGGTTTTAAAATAGAAAATATTGATTGTATAATCTGCTTGCAACATCCAAAAATCGCTATTTTTATTCCTCAAATGCAAGAAATTATAGCAAAAATCCTTAATATTGACAGAGAAGATATAAGTATTAAAGCTACTACAACAGAAAAACTCGGATTTATAGGAAGAGAAGAAGGAATAGCTTCTTATGCTGTAACCCTTCTGTCAAAGTACTAAACATTCTTTTGCGTAAATATTATAACAAATTAAGACTTTTATTCGTTTTTTTCTTATTTTTGCAAACAATAAAACAAGAAAAATAATTAATAAAATGAAAAGATATATCATACATTTATCTGTGGCTTTGTTTTTTATCTGCCACTTGACAGGTTTTTCTCAATCACCTGCTTCATGGAACTTCCAAACAAAAAAAGTAAATGATTCTATTTACGACCTTATTATGAAGGTAAAACTTCAGGATAATTGGCATATTTATTCTCAAACTACAAAAGGAACAGAATTGCCTATTGAATTTAATTTTGAAAATGGTAAATATGAAAAAATAGGTAAAGTTAATGAATTGACAAAACCTCATGTAGAATATGATATTTATGAAAAGGATTCAACACGGTATTTTTCACAGGCAGCAACATTTTCACAAAAAATAAAGGTTAAAAGTGTTTCAGATATTAAAATTAAAGGTAATGTTACGTTTCAATTATGTGAAAAAGGACAATGTATTCCGCCAGATGATGTAGAATTTTCTTTTGATGTAAAAGGTAATCCAAAAATTTCTGATACACTACTTAATCAAAATAACATATTAGAAAATTCAACGGAAACTAAAACGCAAACAGTAACAGAATCAGAAACTATAATATCTCAATCAAAAAACAGTCAAATAACAGAAGAGAATTTTCTTTCTAATGACATGAAAAATAAATCATGGTTTATGATATTTATTATTTCTTTTGTTGCAGGTTTATTAACGTTAATAACACCTTGTGTTTTTCCTATGATACCAATGACTATCAGTTTCTTTCTAAAAGGTCATAAAAGTAACAAACAAGGTCGAAGGCTCGCCTATGTATTTGGTCTTTCAATTATTTTCATTTTCGCAGTTCTTGGTTTGGCTTTAACTCTAATATTTGGCAAACAGGCTATGTATATTATCTCAACACATTGGATTCCTAACTTGTTTTTCTTTCTTATTTTTATAGCATTTGCCTTTTCGTTTTTTGGATTATTTGACATTACATTACCGAGTTCGTGGGTAAATAAATCGGATAAGCAAGCAGATAAAGGCGGATATAAAGGTGCATTCTTTATAGCTTTGACAACGGTTTTAGTTTCTTTTTCATGTACAGGACCAATTCTTGGTGCTGCTTTGGTAGGAATGGCATCAGGTTCAAGTAACAGTTTTGTATTTTTAGTGTCAATGCTTGGATTTGCTATCGGTTTTGCTTTACCTTTCACTCTTTTAGCAATGTTTCCTGCCGTACTAAACAAAATGAAATCAGGTTCATGGCTAAATACAGTTAAAATTGTTTTTGGTTTTCTTGAAATAGCACTTGGCTTAAAGTTCTTATCTATGGCTGATTTAAGTGCAAATTGGGGACTTTTATCTCGCACAACATATCTTTGTTTGTGGATAGTCATTTTTACAATGCTTGGTTTCTATTTACTTGGTAAATTAAAATTTAAAGGGGATAATGAATTAGAAAAAATTTCTGTTACACGTCTTTTACTTTCAATAGTAACTTTTTCATTTGTTATCTATATGATACCCGGTTTATGGGGCGCTCCGCTCAAAACTATTTCAGGTTATTTACCACCTATTTCTACACAGGAATTTAATATTGAAAAATTAATAGCCGATAATTCAAATGGAGGCTCAATTACACATACAGGTTTGCCAAAAGATAGAAAATTTGCTGCAATATTACATTCAAAAGGTATAGATACTCCAATAGGTTTTGAAGCGTTTTACGATTTAGAGGAAGCGAAAGCTTATGCAAAGAAAGTAAGTAAACCTATTTTTATTGATTTCACAGGTAAAACGTGTGCAAATTGTAGAGAAATGGAAAATTTTGTATGGACGGATTCGCAAGTTAAGAAGATATTGCAAAATGAATTTGTTATGGTTGCTCTTTATTGTGATGAAAATACCATAAAACTTGCACCTGAAGATTATATAACAAATAAAGAAGGCAAACAGATTACTACTCTGGGTAAAAAAAATCATACGTTTCAAATGGAAAGATTTAATGCTAATGCACAACCTTTGTATGTGTTAATGGATAGTGAAGAAAATCTTTTGACTGCATCGCCCAAACCTTATGACCGTAACATTGATAATTTTGTAAAATTTCTCAATGAAGGATTAAACGCTTTCAAACAAAATAAATGAAAGAAAGTAAAGGATTTGACTTCGTTGCCATTGATTTTGAAACAGCTCATCGCTATTTCCCATGTTCGTTAGGATTAGCAGTGGTACAAAACTCTGAAATAAAGTGTATAAAAAATTGGTTAATCAAGCCCATTTGCTTTCCATTTTTCCATTTTTATGCACAAAAGATTCATGGAATACACCGTCAAGATGTAGAATCCCAACCGTCTTTTGATTTACTTTGGATGGAAATAAAACCATATATTGATAATCAAATATTGGTTGCACACAATGCAATATTTGATATAAATGTTTTACGTAAGACTTTACAATATTATCATTTATCAAAACCTAATGGGCATTATTTTTGTTCATATCAAATAGCTCGTAAAACTTGGAATGAACAGACTAAATTTTCTCTTGATTTTCTATGTAATCAACAAAATATAACTTTTGAACATCATAAATCAGACCAAGATGCTGCAGCATGTGCAAAACTTTTTTTACGTGAATTAGAAGTTTTGCAGGTTTCAAATTTTGCAGAATTACGACACAAATTGCAAATTCGTTCTCCGAAAGTTTAAAATATAGGGACAAATATTAATTTGTCCCTATATTTTAAACTTATTTTAATATTTTTTAAGCATCAATATTTGCATAAGTAGCATGAGCTTCTATAAATTCTCTACGTGGTGGTACTTCATCTCCCATTAACATTGAAAAAACTCTGTCGGCTTCCGAAGCATTTTCTATTGTAACTTGTCGCAAAGTTCTTTTTTCAGGGTCCATTGTTGTCTCCCAAAGTTGATGTTCACTCATCTCTCCTAAACCTTTGTAACGCTGAATATCTACTTTTGAAGCGTCTTCACCTGCTAATTCAAATGTTATTTGCTCTCTTTCCTGTTCTGTCCAACAATAACGAGCTTGTTTACCTTTTTGAATCAAGTACAAAGGAGGAGTTGCTATATAAACATATCCCTCTTCTATCAGTTCTCGCATATAACGGAAGAAAAATGTAAGTATTAAAGTCGCAATATGAGAACCATCTACATCGGCATCAGTCATAATAATTACCTTATGATAACGTAATTTTTCCATATTTAGAGCCTTTGAGTCATCTGTTGTCCCAATTGAAACTCCAAGAGCAGTATAAATATTTTTAATTTCATCACTATCCAAAACTCTATGTTGCATAGCTTTCTCAACATTTAGAATTTTTCCTCTCAAAGGTAAAATTGCTTGATACTCACGATTGCGTCCTTGTTTTGCAGTTCCTCCTGCGGAATCTCCCTCAACTAAAAATAATTCACAAAGAGCCGGATCATTATGAGAACAATCAGCAAGTTTTCCCGGTAATCCCAAAGAACCAAAAACTCCTTGTCGCTGTACTAAATCTCTCGCTTTGCGAGCAGCGTGCCTTGCTGTTGCTGCAAGTATAACTTTATCTACAATCTGTTTTGCTTCCTTTGGATGCTCTTCTAAATAATTTGTCAAAAGTTCACTTACCATTTGACTTACTGCTGAAGTAACTTCGCTGTTTCCTAACTTTGTTTTTGTTTGACCTTCAAATTGTGGCTCTGCAACCTTAACAGAAATCACAGCGGTTAAGCCTTCTCTAAAATCATCCCCTGATATTTCAAACTTTAATTTTTCCAGTAGCCCTTCTTTTGTTGCGTAACTTTTCAATGTTCTAGTCATACCTTGACGAAATCCTTGCAAATGTGTACCACCTTCATGCGTATTTATATTATTAACGTATGAATGCAAATTCTCTGTAAAAGTGGTATTATACTGCATCGCTATTTCAATAGGAATGCCATTTTTTTCACCGTCAATACAAATAGGTTCAGGTATAAGTTTTTCTCTTGTTGCGTCAAGGTAAGCTATAAAATCCTTTAATCCATTTTCAGAATAAAAAATATTGCTTTTGTATTCCTCATTTTCGTTTTGCAAACGTAAATCCGTTATTGAAAGTTCAATACCTTTATTCAAATATGCCAATTCTCTTAACCGAGAGCAAAGAGTGTCGTAATCATATACAAGAGTAGTGAATATTTCAGGGTCAGGTTGAAATTCGGTTATAGTACCTGTTTCATCTGTTGTGCCTATTTCTCTTACAGCATATAAAGGCTGACCTCTTTTATATTCCTGTTCATAAACCTTACCTCCTCGTTTAACAGTAACTTTTGTGTGAATAGATAAAGCATTTACACAACTTACACCTACTCCATGCAAACCTCCAGATACTTTATAAGAACCTTTATCAAATTTTCCGCCTGCATGCAGTACTGTCATAACGACTTCTAAAGCTGATCTATGTTCTTTTTCATGCATATCTACTGGAATACCACGTCCGTTATCTTCAACCCTTATTGCATTATTTTCCAAAATAGTAACATTTATTTTGTCGCAAAATCCTGCTAACGCTTCATCAATAGAATTATCTACTACCTCATAAACTAAATGATGCAGACCTCTTACATTGACATCTCCTATATACATAGCTGGACGTTTTCTTACAGCTTCCAAACCTTCTAAAACGGTTATGTTCGCAGCTGTATATTCAGTTCCACCTTGCTGTTTTCTTAATTCTTCGTTCATTATTTTGTTATATTTTTTCTATTAAAAGAATGTGCAAAGGTACAAAAAATACTTAAATTTGACAATAGTTAAATGTATTACAAATTATCGTTGTAAAAAATAGCAATTTATACGAATAAAATCAAAAAAAAAGTTAATATTATTTGATTTTATTTTTCAAAAACGCTGTAAAATATTATTTAGATATATATCTTGTCAAAGTTTTATATTGTTATATTAAAATTAAATCGTACTTTTGTTATCTAAATATTTATAATATAAATTTATGACAGCATTTAAGGGTCTTGTTTTTTATGTTATTATCTCTGTTTTTTCTGTTTGTTCATTTGCTCAGGGAAAAAATCTTGTATATAATTCATCTTTTGAGGAACATGTGGCTTGCCCTGATAAGATAGAACCTTATGGTCAAATGACACAAATAGTAGCATGGTGGCAGCCAACAGGAGGAAGTGCAGACTATTATAATAAATGTGGCGGCAGACAAACCAATGTTCCAAAAAATAAATTAGGAATACAAATGCCCAGAACAGGTGTTGCTATGATAGGTATCTATGTTTCAAAAGATTCTTGGAGAGAATATGTACAGACGGAATTAAAAGAAAAACTCCAGAAAGGCGAACGCTACAGACTTACTTTTTATGTTTCTCTTTCAGAATACTCTTCTGCTGCTATTGCAACTATTGGAGGATTACTCACTTCTTTTCGTTTGGAAGATACAACACACGAGGTACTTGCAATAAACGAAAGAACCATGCACAATTTTGAAGTAAAAGAAAAACGAACAACTTATTTTAAACCACAGGTAGTTAATCCTTTTGAAAACCCAATAATAAATACTACAGACTGGACAATGATTTCTGGTGAATTTGAAGCAGAAGGTGGGGAAGCTTTTCTAACAATAGGAAATTTTTATTCTACAGAAAAAAGTAATGTTATTGAACCGAAAAATCTTACTTACCTTTTACCCGGTGCATATTACTATCTTGACGATGTATCTTTAGAATGTTTGACTTGCGGACAACCAAAACAGATTATCAGAGATAATGAAAATCCTTCTATCCCTATTACTATCACCACTACTAAAGAAAAAAAACAATATGAAGTTGGACAGATTATAATTCTTGAAAATATATTTTTTGACTTTGATAAAAGTGATTTATTACCTCATTCCTACATAGAACTTAAACATTTACTTGAAATTATGAATGAATATCCAAATATGAAAATAGAATTATCTGGACATACTGATATATATGGCAGTGATGAATATAATCAACCATTATCTGAAAGACGTGTTAAGGCTGTTTATGATTATCTTATAAATAATAAAATAGATAAAACTCGCTTAACTTATAAAGGATATGGCTCTCAACGACCTATTGCAACTAATGAAACGGATGCAGGGCGTGCAAAAAATAGACGTGTGGAATTTAAGATTGTGGAAAAATAGTAATAAAGATATAGTATTTTTAATTATAATATCTAAAAAAATAATAACGAAAATGTAATAAAATTTGCTTAATAAAAATTTTTTTCTTAATTTTGCATTTTCAAAATGTAAATAATGAATAAATAAATGTCAAATATGGTTAAAATAATTGGTAATATATCATTGTTAATTGTGTTTCTATGTGCTTTTACAGCAAAAAGTCAGGTACATGAAAAAGGGATGATGAAAAACAGAACAAATGTAGAAAAGGAAGCATCAAACTATTCAGTAGGAACAATAACAGACACAAATCAAATAAAAACAAATATTATACCATTTATTAATCAGGCACATTATGTTGTAGATGAAGATGATGCAGCAGCTGAAAGTGAAGATGATATTCTTTATGCTTCATTTGATGAAAATTCTATTCATTATCCAAAATTTGATTATTCAAACCTTGTTGGAACAATACCATTAAAGCTAATAAATAAAAATGAAAAGTATGTTTGTCCAAAAGAAAATATACTTACTTCTCATTTTGGACCAAGAAGAAGAGGTTGGCATTACGGAGTAGATATTGCTCTTCATGTTGGAGACCCTATTAAAGCAATGTTTAATGGCACGGTCAGAGTTACAAAAGCTTCACGGCAGTCTGGAGGATATGGAAATCTTGTTGTAATACGCCATGATAATGGTTTGGAAACTTATTATGGACATCTTTCTCGTATTGATGTAGAATCTGGACAAAAGGTTAAAGCTGGAGATGTAATAGGTTTGGGAGGAAGTACAGGACGTTCTTCAGGTCCGCATTTACATTTGGAGATACGTTATCTCGGTGCTGCATTAAATCCTGAAGACGTTATTGATTTTTCAACTTATCAATTAAAGAATGAAACGTTAGAAATAACTAAAAGTAGTTTCCGTAATACAAGCATTAGAACTCGTTCTAATTTAGCTCACAACAGTTCCGCTAAATCTACTCATGCAGGAAAATATTATACAGTTAAAAAAGGTGATACGCTTACTACAATAGCTAAACGAAATGGAACAACTGTTAAAAAACTTATGACACTGAATGGTTTTAAAGGAAATAGTATCAAACAGGGGCAACAAATTAAAGTTAAATAATATTTTCACATCTTAACTGATACAAAACAATATGCAGTTAGCATAAAGTGAAATAAGAGAATGAATATTAAAAATTTTATATGCTTAACAGCCATCTTGGTTTCATTCACTCTAAATATACAATCTCAAACATTAAAACAAGAGCCTTTACTTTACGAATTTGATGCATTAGAACCTTATATTGATGCTAAAACGATGGAAATACATTATTCCAAGCATCATGCAACCTACACAAAAAATCTGAATGAAGCTTTGCAATCTTTACCACATATAGAAAAAGATATTACTAAAATAATTAAAAATATATCCAAATACTCAATCTTTATTCGTAACAATGCTGGTGGTTATTATAATCATAATCTTTTTTGGCAAATGCTTTCGCCTAATGGTGGAGGAAAACCAAAAGGAAAATTATTGGAAGCAATAGAAAAAGATTTCGGAAGCTTTGAAACTTTTTGTAACGACTTTGAACAAGTTGCGACAAGTGTATTTGGTTCAGGGTGGGTATGGCTTATTTATGACGGAAAAAAACTGTTAATAACTTCAACTTCTAATCAAGACAATCCTTTAATGGACATTGCTAAAATAAAAGGACAGCCTGTTTTGTGTCTTGATGTTTGGGAACATGCCTATTATCTTAAATATCAAAACAACAGAATAGAATATATTAAAGCATTTTGGAATATTGTAAACTGGCAAACATCAGAGAAATTATACCGTCAATACCATGAATAACTATACAATAGTAGCTCCTGCAACAGTAAAAGGACATTCGGCAATAGGAATTATAAGGCTATCCGGCAAAAATGCTATAGAAATAGCAGATAAAACGTTTCATTCTAATAAAGGAAACCTGGGTAATAAAGAACCAAACACAGCGAATTTTGGAACATTTGTATTTGAAAACAAAATAATAGATGAATGTATATTCACCATTTTTCACGCTCCTGCAAGTTATACAGGAGAAAATATGGTAGAAATTTCTCATCATGGTTCTCCTTTTATTCAACAATCCATTCTTCTCTCTCTTATTGCTCTCGGAGCAAAGACAGCAGAAGAAGGAGAATTTACTAAAAGAGCTTTTTTAAATGGAAAACTAAATCTTTCTCAAGCAGAGGCTGTGGCAGATATTATTGCAGCAGAAAATAAACTATCACATGATTTTGCTATGCAACAATTACGGGGTGGCTACAATGATACATTAAAAAACTTACGTACAGAATTAGTATCTCTTTGCAGTCTTTTGGAATTGGAACTTGATTTTTCGGAAGAAGATTTAACTTTTGCAAATCGCAAACAGATAAAAGAGGCTCTTTTATTGGTAAAACAGCAAATATCAGACTTATTGCATACATTTTCTCTCGGTAATGCTTTTAAAAAAGGAGTTCCTGTTGCTATAGTTGGCAGACCTAACAGTGGTAAATCTACATTGTTGAATACAATATTAAATGAACAGCGATCAATCGTTTCCGATATAGCAGGAACAACACGAGATACGGTTGAGGAAGTTATGACGATAGACGGTTACGATTTCCGTTTTATTGATACAGCTGGAATAAGACAAACTACTGACAATAAAATAGAAGAAGAAGGAATAAAAAGAACTTTTCAAGCTATTAATAATGCTAAAATTATACTTTACCTGTTTGATTTAGCTAATTCTAAAAGCAATGAACTGTCAGAAGATATGGATACAATAAATGAAAACGCAGATTGCAAAGGGAAGAAGTTTATTTTGATTGGTAATAAAGCAGATTTAGCTCAATACAATCTTTACAACTTCAAATTTGATAATCCAATTATGGTATCTGCTTTAGAGAAAAAAAATATTGATAAAATAATTGCTGCTTTACTAAAAGAAGTAGAAAAAGAAGATTTAGAAAACAAAACAATTCTCACCAATGCTCGTCATTACGAAATAATGAACCGTGCTTTAACAAGTGTGCTTTCTGCAGAAGAAGCATTTGAAAAAGAACTTCCAACAGACTTAATTGCAACAGATATTCGTACTGTACTTCATTACATTGGAGAAATCACAGGCGAAATTACAAATGAGGAAATATTAAATAACATTTTTTCAAAATTCTGCATTGGAAAATAATCATATATTTATTCATTTTCAGTATAAATAAAAAAAGATGAAATGTAATGGAAGTTGTTAAAGCAAAAAAATTTTTAGGACAGCATTTTTTAACAGACGAAAACATTGCTAAAAAAATTGCAGAAAGCATAACCGAACAGAATAATGTATTGGAAATAGGAGCAGGAATGGGTGTGCTGACTAAATATTTGCTTGCAAATCCCCAAATAAAGCAATTTAAAGTAGTAGAAATTGACAAAGAATCGGTAGAATATCTTCTGTTACATTATCCGTTGCTGTCAATTTTTAATGGTGATTTTCTGAAAATGAATTTACAAACAGAAAACGAAATAACAATCATTGGCAATTTTCCATATAATATCTCTAATCAAATTCTTTTTAAGGTATTTGATAACCGAAATAAAGTAAAAGAAGTTGTTGGAATGTTTCAAAAAGAAGTGGCGGAAAGAATTGCTGCAACGGCTGGAAACAAAATATATGGCATTTTAAGCGTATTATTGTCTGCTTTTTACGACATTGAACTTCTTTTTTCTGTCAATGCACACGTTTTTAACCCTCCGCCTCAAGTAAAGTCAGCCGTTATTCGTTTGAAAAGGAACAATGTAGAAAAATTAATGTGTAATGAAACATTGTTTGTAAAAATAGTTAAGACAGCTTTTAATCAAAGGAGAAAGATGTTGCGTTCGGCTCTTAAACCGTTAAATTTTGATTTACAATATATTCCTGACGAGTTGTTAAGCAAAAGAGCAGAGCAACTCACAGTAGATAAGTTTATATATATAACACAAATATTAGAAAATCAACAAATATGATAAATATAATAATTGAAGCTTTTTTAGTTGCAATAGCTAACTGTATGGATACACTTATAATTGCTACAACTTGCGGAATGCAACAGTCTATGACAAAAAAACGCAGTTTATTGCTTGCTGTTATATTTGCTCTCGTGCAAACAATTTTTCCAATTATCGGAATCTTTATAGGCGATATTGCAAAACTTTTAGTTGAGGACTTTGTTCATTATATAGCCTTCGGTTTATTTGTTATCATTGGTTTGAAAGCATTTTTGGAGGCAAAAAATTACAATATAAAAGAGAAAATTTTTGACATAAGCAAGTTTTCTGTAATTGTTCTGCTTGCCGTTGCAACGAGTATGGATGCATTTATCATTGGACTTGGTTTTGGTATGCAATGGGATATAATAGAACAGATAATAACTTTGATATTTATATTTTGTTTAACATTCATTTTTGCAATTATTGGCGTTAAAATTGGTTCAAAACTTTTCTTCATTAAGCCACGTTATGCTCTTGTGCTTGCAGGCATTATCTTTTTTGTAATAGGGGTTAAAATATTCATAGAAACGCTATTATAAATAACATTTCAATACAAAATACCATTGCAATAATTAACAAATATTTTTACAGGACATTTTAATTTGATTTCTGTCTGTGAAAAAATTTTGATTTGGGGATTAAAATATTTGAATTTGTTGTCAAAAGTTTTTGATTTTTGAAAGAAAAAACAAAGCAAAATATTTGTATAATCAACATATTCTGTTATCAGATTTTAATATTTTGATGTTTTATAAAGAAAAAATAGAATTTAATTTTTCAAATATATAATGGATTTTGCATTTTTTCACTAAAATTTTTAATATAACAACATTTTATTTCAAAAAAATTTGTATTTTTGCAAGTTTATAAAATCAAACAAAAAAGTAAAAATAAAAATAAAATTAAGTTTAACTTAAAAATATTTCAAAAATGAAACGAATAATGTTTTTTATTATGGCGATAATCTTCGCCATTCAAGGATGGTCGCAAGCGACCCTGCTTGACGAAGGCTTTGAAGCCTCAACATTTCCTCCATCAGGCTGGACAAGATTGACAGGATTGGCTTCTGATGCTTTTAATGGAACAGCACCAACCACATATACTGCAGGTTGGACGCGGCATACCGTTTTACAAGGTTTAGCGGCTTATCATGCTCGACTTAATATTTTTGGTACAAGTTGTAAGCATTGGTTAGTTACACCTTCTATAAATTTAGGATCAGGTACAGCCTACAATCTTACATTTGATTTGGCTTTAACCAAGTATTCGGGTACTCCGGGTACTCCTGTTACAGGAAACATGGTTGATGACAAATTTATGGTTATTATTTCTTTGGATAATGGAGCAACATGGGCAGATACCAATGCTTTTATTTGGGATAATACAGGTTCTTCTCGTGTATATAATAATATTGCGACAATGGGAGAAGAAGTAATAATAAGTCTTGCAGCATATTCAGGTCAAATTAAAATAGCTTTTTATGGGGAATCAACAGTCACTGTTTCTGGGGAAGATAACAACTTACACATTGATAATGTAAAGGTAGGTATTCCTATTCTTTGTCCAAAACCTACATCTTTTAGTGTTGCATCAGGTAGCATTACTCCTTATGATGCATCGTTTAATTGGATAGAACAGGGTTCTGCTACTTATTGGGAAATACAATACAAATTAAATACCGACAATACTTGGGATAATGCAACATCGTACCCTGTATCAGATACTAATTTTGCTGAAATAAACGGTCTTACTCCAAATACGACTTACAATGCGAGAATTAGATCTATTTGTGGAGCAGGATCAGTAGAAGGAATAGATGTCAGTGAATGGTCTCCTGTTATTAACTTTACAACTTTACCAACTTGTCCTGCACCGGTAGTTAGTGTTTCCGGGGCAACTATCACGCAAACCGAAGCAACAGTTTCATGGACTTCGGCAATAACAGCTCAAAATTATGTCCTTGAATACAAAGAAAACACGGCTTCTATATGGACAAGTGTAGTTTTACAGGATACAAATGCTTACACTATTACAGGATTAACATCTAATACTCCTTATAATGTGAGAGTTTATGCCATTTGTGATGCAGATGTAGATAGCAGTGCTTATTCAACTGTTGTCAATTTCCGTACTTCCTGTGGTTCTACAACAATTCCTTGGACAGAAGATTTTGAATATGCAACCACATATAATACACCTGATCCTTATATACCGTGCTATACTTTATTGCCGGGTAATTATATGACACCGTATAACAGAACAAGTTACCCTCATACGGGTTCTAAATCATTATACTTTATGAACTATGGTATGTCTAACAACACCATAGTGTCCTTACCTCCGTTTAATGTAGCAGATATACGTACATTAAGAATGACTTTCTGGCAAAGAGGAGGTTCAGGTTCTGCTCCAAATGGTATTATAGTAGGAGTAATGACAGACCCTACCGATTTAAGTACTTTTATTCAGGTAGCAGATAAAAGAGTTGCAGCAAATGCAGTTTATCAAAAAGATACGGTAGATTTTAATATACCAACACTTCCTCAATATGCTTACATAACTTTAAGAGCAGTAAATGGTACAACTTCTACTCAGCTAACATCATTAGATATAGATGATATTGAAATAAGTTTTATACCTCTTTGTCCAACGGCTTATAATTTGCAGGCAACAGTTGTTTCTTCCACTTCAATAAATCTATCCTGGTCAAATAACGGAAACAATACAACAGATAACTATTCTCTTATATATGGTAATGCCTCAACTTTTGATGTTGATGACAATACAACATATACATTGGTTAATGTTCCTGTTGGGAATTTGAGTTATGCTTTAACATCTTTGACTCAAAACACGACTTATAAATTTGCTATTCGTCAGAATTGTGGTGGAGAATGGAGTAACATTGTTACTTTGGCAACACCTCAAAATGCAGAATCATTACCTTATACTACTGACTTTTTAACAGCAGACTGGTTAATGATAAATGGAAGTCAAACTAATACATGGGTTATTGGAAATGCAACAGGAAATGGAGACAATAATTCTCTTTACATAACTAATGATGGTGGGACAACTAATGCTTACAGTGGGACAACTTCAAAGGTTTATGCTTATAAAGATTTTTCAGTTGCATCTAATGTAAATGAATTGAAACTTGCTTTTGACTGGAAAGGAGTTGGTGCTGCTTCTGACTATATAAGATTTTTCTGGATGCCAATAGATGTTGTTGTTGAAGACGGACAAGACCCTCCTGCTCCATATTCTGTAAATAATCAAATAGGTGGAGTTTTAAGAGGAGAAAATAATTGGCAACATCAAGAACTTTTCATAGATGATATTCAATTTCCAAATCTTGCAGGGAACGTTTGGCGTTTATATATACAATGGACTAATGGAAGTACTGTAGTAAATCCTCCTGCAGCAATAGATAATCTTGAATTAAAAGTATCGCCATGTCCTACTCCTGCAAATCTTGCTATGGATTATTCATTAGGTAATAATACTTTATCGTGGGATGCTTTGGTTGTTGCAGAAATACAGTTTATGCCTGCATCTTCCAATGACTGGACGACAGCACAAACAATTACAGGAGTAACATCCCCTTATGATCTAACTTTAGATCCTTCTACTTATTACAAAATAAGAGTAAGATCTACTTGTGGAGCAACAGATGGCAATAGCAACTGGTCTCAAGTTTTAACAACATCTACTCCTTGTAATATAATAAGTACATTTCCTTGGACATGTGGTTTTGAAGAAGAATGGGTTAATCCTACAGGAGTAGGAGACAAACCTTCTCCTTATTGCTGGACAGTAGTAAATAAAGGTGGAACGTATTCTACAAGAGAATGGTGGTGGAAACGAGCTACAAGTGGAAGTCATAGCGGTAACGGTCATGCTTCTTGTTATTCAAGTGGCATTACTACATTGTCGGGTAGTGTTGTAGGAGGTAATGAAATGAACGACTGGCTAATTTCTCCATTAATTTCTTTAACGGGAAATGAACGATTAAGTTTTTGGGTTAATAGTGGAAATAGTGTCAGAGGAGAATTGGAAGTATATGTTTCAGATGCTTACATAACACTTGATACATCCGGTATGACATCGCTTGGAACTTTGTCAGGCTTCACTAATAAAATATTAGATACTGTAACCGAAAATAATAACACTTGGGTTAAATACACAATAAACATTAATCAATATTCGGGTTATCGTTATATAGCCTTTGTTTCAAGAACAGGTAAAAGAAACATAGACGGAGAATATTTAAGAATTGATGATGTGGAAATATCTGAAATGCCAACATGTCTTGCTCCTTCACAGGTTACAGTTAATAGTATGACTCAATCATCTATTACTGTAAGTTGGACACCGGGAACACCAAGTGACGGAACATGGGACATTTATTATAAATCGTCTTCCGATGCTACATGGAATAATGTTCAGGCAACAAACAATCCTTATACTTTGACGGGACTTGACACAAATACTACTTATCAAATATATGTTGTAACAGATTGTGGCGGATCTAATGTTTCAGAGGAATCTAATATTGTTACTGCAACTACGGTTTGTTCTTATATTTCTATTCCATACAGTGAAAATTTTGACGGTTTATCTACAGGTACTCTTCCTGAATGCTGGGTAAGAAATACAACACTTACATCACCATCTTATGCACCTACCTTGCCAACTATAAGCAATACTTATGCATATTCAGGATTAAACTCTTTGGATATGTATCAATCTTTTTCAGGTACAAGCATAACATCTCGCGTTGCAACAATTCTTCCGCCACTTGATACTTCAATAGATATAAATGTATTAAGGATAACATTCAAAATGAGATCTGCAACTTCATTTACTTATCCGGGAATAATTGTTGGCGTTATGACCAATCCTAATGACTGGACAACATTTACTCCTGTTGGAGATACACAATATGTAACGGAAGTAAATACTTGGCAAACTGCAACTCTGTCATTTGCAAATTATCCTGCTAACCTTTCAAATAAATATATTGTATTAGCCGGTCTTCCTTCGGGAGTAACTACACACATGGGACGTATATATGTAGATGATATAATCATAGATTCTATTCCTCAATGTACAACTGTTGAAAACTTTAATGTTGCTTTAAATATAGATAATGATGTTTCTGTTTCATGGGATACCACTTATACATCTAATTCAGGATGGGTACTTGGGTATGGTGAGGCTTCAACATTTGATACAAGCAATACATCTTCAATGACTTTAATCAGTGTTACAAGTAATCAAATGCCTTATGTAATTACAGGATTGCAGACAGGAGTAGCCTACAAAGTTGCAATGCAGGAAAACTGCGGAGGAACTTGGACAACTCCTTTAACTATAACAGTACCTGACACCATAGATTTATTCATCAACAATTATTCGGAAGATTTTTCAAACATTCCTGTAAGCGAATGGGCTTTCAGAAGTAATAAAACTGATAATTGGGTTACAGGATCAGCAACAGGCAATCCTGCAAATTCAATGTATATATCTTCAGACGGAATAAATAACACTTATTCTACTCATAATACTTATGCTTATGCTTATGCTTATGTGCAATTCAGTAATGCTGCCGAATTTACAATATCTTTTGATTGGAAGTGTGTAGGAGAATTTAATTCTACTACTAATTACGATTACGGTAGAGCTTATTTATTGCCTGCTAATGCAGATTTACCTTTAGAAGCTTTTCCATCAGGAGGTTTGATTTTAGGTGGAGATTTAGTAAATAGCAGTACATGGCAAAATGCAAGCATCAGTTTAGGTTCGGAATATGCTTCTACCATAAAGAAATTAGTCTTTGTATGGAGAGCAGATGGCAATACCATAGCAAGCCAACCTCTTGCTATTGATAATATTTCTATTACAGCTTCAGATTGTGTTGCTCCTACAGATGTTGTAGCAACAATAAATGAATTAAGTAATACCTCTGTAGATGTTTCTTGGACTTCAGATGGTACTGCATGGATCGTTTACTACAAAGCAAATGACGATGCAACATGGACTTCTGTTTCCACAACTAATAATCCAACTACCATTTCAGGTTTAAATACTTCTACTACATATAATATATATGTAGTTACAGATTGTCAAGCTACAGGAAATGTTTCCGGTGCTTCTGCTCAAGTATCTTATCGTACTCCTTGTTACACTACAGCAATAAATACTTTTCCTTGGACAGAAACCTTTGAAGCAACTGATGCCATACTTTGTTGGGCACAGGAATATGTTACCAATGAACTTAACTGGACAGTCGTAACTACTGCTTCTTCTGTTCCGTCAACAACCGAAGGTACTCATTATGCGTTTTATTCAGGTTCAAGTACAAATCATGTAACAAAACTTATAAGTCCAACATTAGATTTAACATCTTTAACTACACCTGTCTTAAAATATAAGCATGTTTCTCCTGCATGGGGCAGTGATATAAATGCATTAAACGTTTATTATCGTACATCTTCTGCTTCATCGTGGGTAAAAATAGATTCATTCTCAACAAACATAGCTACATGGCAACTTGATAGTATTGTCCTTCCTGATCCTTCTGCTACATACCAGATAGCTTTTGAGGGAATAGATAATTGGGGTAGAGGTGTCGGATTGGATTCAATAGCAATCTATGAGGGACCGGTTACAGTTGTTCTTCCTGTAGTAACAACAGGATCAACAAGTACTACTTCAACATCTATCAGTTTCACAGGTACATTTACCGAAGGAACTCCTGCCGCTTTGGATAAAGGTTTCGTTTACAGCACAACTGCTAATGTAACTCTTGCCAATGGTACATCCGTTGCAGGAAACATCACAGGCATTTCAATGACAGGAACTGCAAGCGGTTTGACAGCAGGTACAACTTACTATTTCAATGCATACGCAAGAACTGCAACAGATACGGTTTATGGTACGGAAAACAATGTAACTCTACCTCTTCCTTGCGATGCTCCAACAAATTTGCAGGTAACCAATACTACTTCTAATTCCATAACAATTACCTGGGATGGAGGAACGGCTACTCAATGGCAAGTTAGAGTTGGTAATAATCCATGGGGCAGTATAATTACTACTAACACATACACTGCAACCAATCTTGTTGCAAATCAATCTTACATCATAAGAGTAAGAACGGTATGCAGTGGCGGTACTACTTACAATCCTATTTTGGGAGTAGCAACTACGGCTTCAACCAATCCTGAGATTAGTGTTTGTGCCGCACCAACAGATGTGGATACTGTTTCTGTGTATGCAACATCGGCAGATATTGCTTGGACTGCAGGAGGAAGTGAAACACAATGGGCTGTTCATATTGGAACAAACGAGTATTATACAAACAGTCCATCATATCATTTTGATAACTTAACACCTGCTACTCCTTATGCCGTAGAAGTAAGAGCTATATGTGGCAGTGGCGACACGTCCGCATATTCATCTCCTGCTCTCGTCTTTGTAACAAAAGACACAGTTATAATTGTTCTTCCTGATGTTACAACAGGTTCAGGTACAGCTATTACTCCTGAATGTACGTCTGCCGAATTAACAGGCACGATAATCAATTCAGGTACTCCAACCGCTACCGAGTTTGGTTTTGTTTATGGAACAGAATCAGGCGTGTCATTATCTAATGCTACAAAGGAAGTAGCAACTGTTAATGGAAACGCAATGACAGCAACAGTAACAGGTTTGACAAGCGGAACAGCATACTTTTTCAAAGCTTATGCAGTTACAACTACCGATACGGTTTATGGTGCAGAGGAAACTTTCTCAACCTGCAATGGTTTGTTGGATGTAACGACTGACGGAGTTTCAATCAACATCTATCCAAACCCTGCAACAGAATTGGCTACGTTGGCAGTAGAAGGTTTGACTTCAGATGCTACGGTAGCGATAACCGACCTTACGGGTAAGATTATTACGACTACTAATATCAGAGCGAATCAGAAGACTGTGACGATAGACGTTAAGCATTTGGCTGCGGGAGTATATTATATTAGAGTTCTGAACAATGACATCAGCAGAACACAGAAGCTGATAGTTAACAAATAATAAATCCTTAGGGATTTGACTACAAACGGGCAGGTGCAAACTTGCCCGTTTTTTGTTTGTAAAAGAAAAACACAATTGGAGTATTGGCAAAAATCATTCTCTCCCTTCACCCTCATATTCCTTTTCCACCTCGTCATCCTCTCTCCTACCCTTCTCATTGCCTCTTCCACCCTCGTCATTGCGAGCGTCAGCGAAGCAATCCGGAGTAAAA
>JAISUE010000008.1 GCA_031272245.1 Bacteroidales bacterium | reverse complement strand
TTCAAAGAATGTTTGAAAGATTTTAATTTTATTTTTATAAAGAAAAAATTAAGTAGATAATGGATTTTGTAAGTACATATACACTAAATACAAACTTTGATGCTTGGGGTAATCGCCGCAGTGCAAATAACCATGTATAATTTTCAAAGCAGAAGGTATATTTTTCATGCACACATCACTTATTTAACTGCCATTTAAATGTCGTTTCATTGCCATTTTAAATTCAGTAAAATATTTCACGTTCAAAATAAAAAAAAGATTTATAACTCGTAAAATTAGAATAGTAGAATAGACCAATAATAAGAAATAATATGTATGAAATATAAATTTTTGTACCTTTGTCAAAATTATCTTTGAATGAATATGAGAAAATAATAGGAGGATGGTTTTTAGGTGTCACAAATATCTTCTACTGCGGTGCTAATATCTATACTTTGGGGAAGTTTTATCTCAATAACTTATCTTTAGTTGTTTCTGTTATTTTGATTTCTTATTATTGTAGGTGTTTATTTATTAAAGAAAAAAATGATGGGGCAATAATGGAAACACAATAGTAGAAATTGTATTTTCTTTTATGGGAAAAACAAAAAAATGTTAAATAAATAGTAAAAATTATGCGAGCAATGAATTACATAACCTTCAACAAATATCAACTTGATTTCAATAATCATCATCATTTAGGTATTTACTTTAAGTGTATTATTATTACATTTTTATTATGTTTTGCCAACATAATAATATTAAATGGGCAAAATTTTGATGCTGATAAAATCCCTGACCCCAGAAGTATTTGTAGTAAATGCTATGTTTCTAATCCTGATAAATTTCTTTCCGAACAGACAGTTGCAAGCATCAATTCCAAACTTTATGAATTAGAAAAGTTAACATCGGCGCAAGTTGCGGTGGTTGTTGTTAATGGAGACAAAGAAACAGATGCACGAGAGCTTTCAATGACTTTATTTGATTTATGGCATGTTGGGAGCAAAGGGAAAGATAATGGTTTGATAATAGTTCTTGCTATTCAATCGAGATATTGTTTTATTCGTACGGGTTATGGATTGGAAGGAGCAGTATCAGATGCTAAAGCTACGCAAATAGTTCATAAATTTATGTCTCCAAGTTTAGCAAAAGAAGATTGGGATAAGGGTATTTTGGATGGCGTAAATGCTATTTATGATCTTATAATAAAGGAATATAATGAAACAGGATTTGCAACTAATGAAAACGTATCAAATGATATTATTTCTTATATTATTGTCCATTTTGCTGTTTCTTTATTTATATTTATGGTTTCAGTTATACGAATATCTAAAAGCGTTCGTATGTTTTCTAATAATCAAAAAGAAGAAAAATTGCGATACGTTAATTCAAAAATTGTAATTTATCTTATTATAAATTTTGTTTTTCTTCCTTCATTGTTATGCCTTCTAATTTGGATTTATGGATATTTGTATAGAAAAATACGTAAATCTATTGTGATATGTAATTGTGGAAACAAAATGAAGTTGTTATCGGAAAAAGAAGAAGATACATATCTTAATGATAAACAGCAAATGGAAGAATCTTTGAAATCTAAAGATTATGATGTATGGCTGTGTGATAAATGCGGAACGAAAGCAATTTATTCTTACAATAAAGCTCTTACATCATATTCTGTTTGTCCATTTTGTGGAGCAAAAACATACTTCCAAGCATCTAATTCTATTGTTATGAAAGCAACAAATCTTTCGGATGGCGTGGGTAGAAAAATATTTATGTGTAAACATTGTGGTAAAACTCAATCATCAGATTATCGTATTCCTGCATCAGGTACTTTTGTGTCAGGTTCCGGTTTTGGCGGATCGTCATCAGGCTTCGGAGGAGGGTGGGGAGGTGGTTTTTCTGGTGGAGGCGGTGGAGGTGGTCATTTCTAATAAGGTTTTAAGTTCCTGTTCTGTTTTTATAACATTTAATTTTATAACATTACAAATTAAAAGAATATAATTCAAGGTTTCGCCTGCGGGCGAAAGTCTGAAATCAATGTTTTTAGGTTATCGCCCAACGCCGAAAGTCTCTCGCAACTCACGACAAGGTTTCGCCTGCGGGCGAAAGTTTGAAATCAAAGTCTTTTAGGTTTTCGCCCTACGCCGAAAGTCTCCTGCAATTCACGAGAAGGTTTCGCCCATTGACGAAAAAAAGAAAAGGACAGATGAATTATATCTGCCCTTTGACTATTTTGTTATTTTATATTTTAAGTTCCTGTTTTATTTGCTTTATTTTTTCTTCTGCTAAACTTTCTTCTTTATGTATATCGGAAGTTGAAGACAGGTTTGATGCTACTCCAAAATAGAATTTTAATTTAGGTTCTGTTCCACTTGGACGTATTGAAATTTTAGTTCCGTCTGCTAAAATCCATTGTAATACATTTGATTTTGGCAATCCTGTTTTGTTCACATCAAGATAATCTTTTACGGAAACTATTTTTTCTCCTAAAAGAGTTTTTGGAGGATTTGTACGAAAAGCCTGCATTATATTTGCAATTTCTTCCTGTCCTTTTTTACCTTCACGCACTATTGACAGTAAACTTTCATGATAAAATCCATATTTTATGTATATTTCAACCAGAATATCAAAAATACTTTTGCCTTCAGAAGCAGCCCATGCAGCAATTTCAGCAATAATACAACAACCTGATACGGCATCTTTATCTCTTACAAAATCACCCACTAAATATCCATAACTTTCTTCTCCGCCACCAATATATTTTTCTTTTCCTTCAAGAGAGAGAATTTTATCTGCAATAAATTTGAAACCTGTAAGTACTTCATAACATTTAACATTAAAACTTTCGGCAATGCGTTTTATCAACTCTGATGAAACAATAGTAGAAACAATAAATTCTTTTCCTGTAAGTTTTCCTTTTTCCTGCCATTTTGAAAGTAGATAGTATGTGATGATTGAAGCTGTTTGATTGCCATTGAAAAGCATCCATTCACCATTGTTATCTTTTGCTGCCAAAGCTTCTCGGTCTGCATCAGGGTCAGTCGCTAATAATAAATCTGCATTTATCTGTTTTGCTAATTTTAATCCTAAATTCATAGCAGAATGTTCTTCGGGATTTGGAGAGACGCAGGTTGGAAAATTGCCATCAGGTTTTGATTGTTCATCCACAGGGATAATGTTTTTGAAACCAAACATATTTAAAGCTTTTGGTACAATCTGTCCTCCTGTTCCATGTAAAGGAGTATAAACTATTTTCAAATTACTGTGTTTCTTTATTGCTTCTGCTGAAAGCGACAAAGAATGTACATTTTTTAAATATATTTCATCAAAATCATTGTTTAGAAAATATATGTTTGAAGTGTCTTTTTGCATTTTTATTTGAGCAATGTCAGTTATTTTATTTACTTCTTCTATCACAGCTGTATCATGAGGATTAACTAATTGTCCGCCATCAGACCAATATGCTTTATAACCATTATATTCTTTAGGATTATGAGAAGCTGTAATCATAACTCCAACATCACATTTTAAATAACGAACAGCAAAACTTTCCATAGGTGTAGGACGTAAGTTTTCAAATAAAAACACTTTGAATCCATTTGCTACAAAAACTTTTGCCGTTATTTCTGCAAAATTTCTACTGTTATTTCTTGAATCATAAGATATGACGGCTTTATATTCATTGTTCCGTTTTACAACTTTTTTTACATAATTTGCAAATCCTTGAGTAGCCATTGCAACAGTATATTTGTTCATTCTGTTTGTCCCAATACCCATAATGCCCCGTAATCCACCTGTTCCAAATTCTAATGTTCGGTAAAAAGCATCATTAAATATGTCAATATTTTCTGATTTCATTTTCAGAATTTCATCTTTTGTTACAGTGTCAATAGTTGATTGTAACCATTTTTCTGCATTTGCCAAAGCAGTGTTATCTATTTTGTTTATTGTCATAATTATTCCTGTTATTATGTTTCTATATAAAGCAACAAAGATAACATTTTTTCTGTTATAATTGAAAACGTTACCTTTGTTCAATAAAATAACATAATATTATGGCAAAAATAACTTATCAAAACTGGGGTGTAATACCTTATTCTAAAGCTTTTGAAAAACAAACTTTATTATTTGACAGCAAGGTAAAACAAAAATTAAATGGAAATAATGATACGGAGAACTATCTTATTTTTTGTCAGCATCCTCATGTTTACACTCTCGGAAAGCATGGAAAAATTAATAATCTTTTAGTTGATAAGGACTTTCTTACTAAAATTTCAGCTACATATTATCAAACTAATCGTGGAGGAGATATAACTTATCATGGATTTGGTCAGATAGTTGGTTATCCTGTTTTGGATTTGGAACAGTTTCATTTGGGGTTAAAAGATTATATAACTCTTATTGAACAGGCAATAATTGATTTAATGCTGGAATATGGTATCTTATGCAAACGATTACATGGGGCTACAGGAGTATGGATAAAGAATAATGCTGGCGAACAGGACAGAAAAATATGTGCTATAGGTGTTAAGGCTTCACGATTTGTAACTATGCATGGTTTTGCTCTTAACGTTAATACCGATTTATCATATTTTAACTATATAAATCCTTGTGGCTTTGTTGATAAAACGGTTACTTCAATGCAAAAAGAATTAGCTAATGAAATGAATGTGCAAGAAATAGAGGATAGATTGTTGCACCATATAATTACATTACTAAAATAAACTTTTTTTCTACTTTTGTTTTTGTTTTAACAGTTAATCAATATATTTATGGTTATACGAAGTAAAGCCCCATTAAGATTAGGTCTTGCAGGTGGAGGGACAGATGTTGCACCTTTTTCTGATATTTACGGCGGTTGCATTCTAAATGCTACAATAAATCTTTACGCTTATGCAGATATAATTCCTAATAATACGGGGAAAATAAATTTCTTATTAAGGGATAAAAATCAATCTTTTGAATACAAAAGTTGTGAGAATTTGCCCATTAACGGCGAAGTAGATTTGTTAAAAGCTATTTATAATAGAGTTGTTATTGATTTCAATTTACTACCTTTGTCTTTTGACTTACATACATTTGTAGATGCCCCTGCGGGAAGCGGACTTGGAACTTCTTCTACTTTGGTTGTCGCGGTGCTTGGTGCATTTGTACAATGGTTAAATTTACCTTTGGGTGAATATGATATAGCAAATCTTGCTTACAAAATTGAAAGAGAAGACCTGAAACTTGCAGGTGGAAAACAAGATCAGTATGCAGCAACTTTCGGTGGTTTTAATTTTATGGAATTTTACGCAGGAGACAAAGTAATTGTTAATCCTTTGAGAATAAAGTCAAACATATTGAATGAATTATCCCGTTCTATTATATTGTTTTATACTGACACATCAAGAGATTCATCAAAAATTATAGAAGCACAACAACAAAATGTGAAAGAAAAAAACACATCCTCCATTGATGCTATGAAAAAATTGAAAGAACAGGCAGTGTTAATGAAAGAAGCTTTGTTAAAAGGCAATTTGCATGAAATAGGAAAAATATTAAATATGGGCTGGGAATATAAAAAACAAATGGCAAAAGGTATATCAACACAACTTTTTGAAGATGTATATCATTCGGCTTTAACTGCAGGAAGTACTGGTGGAAAAATATCAGGGGCAGGTGGTGGTGGATATATTTTCTTTTATTGTCCGCAAAACAGTCGTTATGAAGTTATAGAAGTATTAAAACAGTATGGGGGTAGTGTAAGGAGATTTGAATTTACAAAAAATGGTCTTCTAACATGGCAATACTAACTAATAATATACAATGAACAAAATAACAGAAGCACTAATACTTGCCGGAGGCTTTGGAAGTCGTCTTAAAGGCATTATAAAAGATGTACCCAAACCATTAGCTCCAATAAATGGCGTTCCATTTTTATCAATTTTAATGAAATATCTCGCCATTCAGGGAATAAAACACTTTATTCTATCAGTAGGATACAAACATGAAAAGATTCAAAATTTGTATGGACATGAATTTAATGGTATCCCTATTACTTATGCTATAGAAACAGAACCATTAGGTACAGGAGGAGCTATTGCTTATGGCTTATCATTTACAAAAAAACATACAGACAAAAACAATGTACTTGTAGTCAATGGAGATTCTTTTATACGTTTTTCTCTCTCTGATTTGGAAAGTACGCAATTACAAAACAGCGAAATTTTAATTGTGCTAAAACCAATGCAAAATTTTGAACGTTATGGCAGTGTTGCAGTATCGGAAAATAGAATTATTGCTTTTGCAGAAAAAGAATTTGTAACAAATGGATTGATAAATAGTGGAGTATATGTAGTACCCAGCAATTTATTTGCTGATAAAATAGAAAAAAAATTTAGTTTTGAAAAAGATTTTTTAGAAAAAAATGTTTGTAAACAAAGTTTTCATTATTTAATTTGTGATGATTATTTTATAGATATAGGAATAGAAGATGATTATAACCAAGCTCAAACAACTCTTTTTGCAATTCAAAGTTCTTTATGGCAATAAATATATCATCTTAAAATCTGATTACAATCGCAAAAAAGTTTTTAATTTCCCCAATATTTTCGTAATCCCCATTCTGCAGACAACAAAATAACTACAATAAGCCAATACCACCAACACGAAAGCAAGCGTTTTGTTTCCTCTGTCTGATAAATCATTGGTTTTATCTGCTCATTTGATTTTATGTATTTCACTATGTCTTGCATTTGTTCAGGATAAAACATTTTGCCACCTGTTTTATGTGAAATATTATAAAGTAATAAATGGTCAGCTGTAAGATTTATTTTTTCCAAATCATCTTTGCTTACTTCAAAACTACCATTTACAGTATAATTTTTTCCACCTAATGAGGTTTTTGCAACATAATCATAATGTCCGTTAGACAATCTCCCAACATTTAGATTATAAGCGTTGAAAGTTTTACTAAAAGTGAAATTAAAAATTTTGCTTTGCTCATCTGTTATTGAAATTGTAACATCAGATGTATTGACAAGTTCATAATTTTCATTGTAAAGTTCCGCTTGAATTATGACAGGTTGATTAGAATTAAAAATTTTATCACATATAATTCTGAAACGACTTTTATCTACTTTGTTTGCAATTATTTGAACGCTCTTTTGCAAAATTTCGTCTATTTCATTATGTGTCTGATTAACCAAATAATTATGTAATCGCCATTTCCATATATTTTCTCCGGCTATTAAACCTGTCTTACCATTTGAATTATTACAGAAAGCAAATAAAGGATACATTGTATTTACATTTCCTATCTTTTGATAAGCAAGTGTTTGAGATGCTGATTGTGAAGAGAACTTACCGGCAGGACATATTAAAGGAGGTAAATCTCGTAACAACTGTTCAGCATTTTTACTTAAAGTGAACAGAGCAAAATCTGGATTAAAAGTAGCAGTAGCCTGATTTGTATTATCAGATGTTATATTAATGGTAAATCCTGTTTGAAGCTTGTTTAGAAGAGATAAACTTGTTTGAGAACCAAGTATGAAAAGTACAGGTACATTATTGTTTATTAACTGTTGTATTTTTGAAAAATTATTATTATTTGAAGGTAATTGATGTAAAATTACAGCATTATAAGTCAAAAAATCCTGAGGTAATTCCTCTATTAATGCTGATGTTACCTCATAATTTTGATTTGCTTTCAAACTCTCTTTCAAAATACTTATATCCGGATGTGGCGAATTAGCAAGAATAAGTACCTTTTCTCTATTGTCAAGAACTTCAACAAAAATTTCTTTTTGATTATTTGTGATATTTTTTTCCTTATCTATTGTTTTTATATTAACAATAAAGCGTTCTATACCAGCCTTTTCGGCATTGGCTGTCAGCAAAAATGTTTGTGAAAAACTATTATCATCTATCACGAACTCTTTACTATATATTGTAGTACCTGCTTTTTTTACATTTACAATTGAACGTTCTCCTTTTGCTTTTGTACCTCCAACAACTATTTCCAAAGGAAAATCATTACCTCTATAAGCAATTCTGTTATAACGTATATCCGCAATGTATAAATCTTTCCAAGTAGCAGTATCACCGAGTGCTACACTTATGACTGGAAAATGTATATTATCACAAGTATTTAAAGGATTTTTTCCTCTATTGACTATTCCATCTGACAACAATATTACTGCGGAAAGATTTTGATTTGAATATTTATCTATAATATACTCAAGTGTTTGTGATATGTCTGTGCAATAATCATTAAAAGATAACTTTGTTTCTATATTGTCAAATTTTATATTTGAAATTGTACTTCCAAAAGTTGTAAATTTCAAATCGTAATCCTTATCCAAAGCTTCCGCAAGAAGTTTCACTTGTTCTTTATAATTTTTTTCTTCATTTATTGATGCTGAATTATCTTGTGTTATAACTACAATAGGTTTTTCTGTTTTTGTTTGTTTTATTTTCAATACAGGATCAAAGAAAAGATAAAATAAAGTTAATACAGTTAAGCCTTTTAATATAAGTAAAATAATCTTTTTTGTTTTGTTCATGTATTTTAAGATTGATAAAGAGTGAGAAGCTTTTCTGCTATTGTATTTATATTATAATTTGCATCTACCAATTTTACAGCATTAGTTTCAATATGCTGTATAAATTTCTTATCCGAAAAACATTTAGCAACTGCATTGGCAAACTCTAACGGAGTATTAGCAATTATTATATTTTCATTATCAGTATAAGGTATTCCTTCAGCAGCAATACTTGTTGCAATAACACATTTACCCAAACTCATTGCTTCAATTATTTTAATTCTTACACCACTACCTGATAATAACGGAACAACCATAATACTATGTCTTTGCATAAACAAAGTACTGTCTGTAATTTCACCGGCAATTTCTACGTTTTGTTCATTATAATCTCTTAACCATAATGGCATATTTCTACCTGCAAGCACAAGTTTTGCATCCGGTGAAAGAGAAATAACATTATGCCAAACAGATTTTAAAAACCATTGAATACCTTGTAAATTTGGAAAATAATCCATTGAACCTATATGAAACAAAGTATGTTCTATTGGTAAAACATCATTGATTATATCCGGTTGAGGTAAGCCAATAGGAACAGGAATACATGGTCGTCTGCAACCATTAGCCTTAAAATAATCTGCATCAATGGAAGTAGCAGGATAAATAGCATCATATTTATTTATATGTTCTAATTCATAAACTTTTAACGTAAGTGCCAGATGCTTTAAATAATGTTTTTTTAATATGTTTTTTGTTCCTTTTGCTATACGTTGCCATATTAAATGTTCAACATTCGGAGCATGCAATACAAGTTTAGCTTTACTGTATTTACGTACAACATCTATATATGGAGAAAGAAATATACTTTCCATTTGAACAATATCAAATTCTTCATTTTGCAAAATCTGTTTTAATTTTGCAAACATAGTTTTAGTAATAAACCGTTTTACATGATAACTTTCTCCTGTAATCCAACATTCAAAAGCAGGCAACAATTTTATACTTAAATCAACAAAAACGCCTTCAATATTTGTTGCTTTCACATATTTTTTGGGCAAATCTACAACATTAAAAGGATGTTTTTCAGAATAAAAAGTAAGAACTTTCACTCTATTTCCTATGTTAATCAATCCTTCTGTAACACCATTCATACCCATTGAACCTCCATCTACAGGAGGAAATGGAGGCTTGTAACATATTTGCAGTATGTTCATATTTACTTTATAGTTTAAAGCTTAATGCCGTATTACTTTTTTTTTCTGTTGTAATAAGCATCGCCATAACCTTTAACTTTATAATTAGTTCTGACTTTCTGACTTTTTTTGTATTTAGCTGCAGGCATTCCAGAATCATTATAATTATTTGACGAGGAACACGACGTAGTTATAATACTGCAAGTAGAAAGTAAAAATAAACCAATTAAGCTGCAAATGACTTTTCTTTTCATAATCAATTATTTATTTTGTAAATTTTCCAATATCGTAGGAGGATTGATAAATAGAGTTGCAATTAAATAAACTCCAAATAAAATCAATATAATTCCAACTATTCTATTTATAATTGTAAGAACTCTATCTGTCATAAAACGTTTCAAAGTATGAGCAATAGCACATTTAAGTATATCGCAAGTAAGACATGTAATAAGAATAGAAATTAAGAATATCATTTGTTCAAACTTTTTAGAATAAACAGATGTTGCTACACTTATAGGGATAAGCCAGTAAATCCAAATACTCGGATTAGCTATATTAAAAACAAATCCTTTTGCCATGTATCTGAATCTATATTTTGTTACATCAGGATAAGCTACTTCTTTAAGTTTTTTCTCCGAAGTTGTTTTATGTCGCAATAAAGCAGTATAGATGCCAAAACCTATTAAAACTGATCCGCCAACAACAGATAAAATGTTTTGAGCTTTGCTTGTTTCAAATAAAGCAGAAAGACCAAACCATGCAATAAACACCATAGCAATATCACTAAGGGAAATACCCATAGCCAAATGCGTACCTGATCGAAAACCTCGAGTAATACTTGTTTGAATAAGAGAAAAAAAAGCCGGACCAATCATCAAAGAAAGTGTTAATCCAAACAAAATTCCTCTTGTCATTGCATGAAATGTCAGCATATCAATTATTATTTTACGCTGCAAAAATAGTAAAATTTAAGAAATGAATGAATATACACTTAAAATCTAAAAAAAATATTGTTTTGTTTTGGATAATTAAATATTGAATAAATCTTATTTAAGAATAACAATATTACAATCCCATCAGAAAATCTTGATTATTATGAAAATAATCTTGACTTTTGTAACAAAAAAAACAAATATTTTATGCACAAAAATAAAGTTTTTTTTAGAATATAAAATGATTCCTTAATTAGTAATAAAAAGTTTTGTTACTTTTGCCAATACAAAGAGATTAAAATAATAAAATTATAAAAATTATAGAGATATGACCAGTTACAAAGAATTAGGTTTGGTAAATTCTAAAGAATTATTTGACAAGGCAATAAAAGGAGGTTATGCCATACCAGCGTTTAACTTTAATAATATGGAACAAATGCAGGCTATTATTCAAGCTTGTGTTGAGACACATTCACCTGTTATTCTGCAAGTTTCTTCAGGAGCGAGAAAATATGCAAATCAAACTATTTTGCGATATATGGCGCAAGGAGCAGTAGAATATGCAAAAGAACTTGGATACTCTGTTCCTATTGTTTTACATTTAGACCATGGTGATACATTTGAACTGTGTAAATCCTGTATCGAATACGGATTTTCTTCTGTCATGATAGATGGTTCATCTCATTCTTATAATGAAAATGTAGAATTAACAGCAAAAGTTGTTGAATATGCTCACAAGTACGATGTAACAGTTGAAGGAGAATTAGGTGTTTTAGCGGGTGTGGAAGATGAAGTTCAGGCAGAACATCATACTTACACACAACCGGAAGAAGTAGAAGATTTTGTTTCAAAAACAGGTGTTGATTCTTTGGCTATTTCTATAGGGACATCTCATGGAGCAAATAAATTCAAACCGGAACAATGTACAAGGGATGCTAATGGAGTTTTAGTTCCACCTCCTTTGCGATTTGATATTCTTGAAAAAATTGAAAAGAGAATACCCGGATTTCCTATAGTTTTACATGGCTCTTCTTCCGTACCTCAAGATCAAGTAGCAATAATAAATAAATATGGGGGATGTATGAAGGATGCTATTGGCATTCCGGAAGAGCAACTTCGCCGTGCTGCGTCTTCAGCAGTTTGTAAAATAAATATAGATTCAGATGGAAGAATAGCAATGACAGCAGCAGTTCGTGAAGTTTTAGCTACGAAACCTGCAGAATTTGACCCTCGTAAATATCTTGGACCTGCTCGTGATAATCTTAAAACATTGTATATTCATAAAATCATTAACGTACTTGGGTCAGTTAATAAAGGATAAATAAGATACTAAAGATTGTATTTTGGCTTTCAACAAAAAAACAAATCATAATATATGAGCATACTGAACGTTAATAATGTAAGTAAGACTTACGCTAATCACAAAGCTTTGAATAATGTTTCTTTGCAGGTAGAAAAAGGTGAAATATTTGGTTTATTAGGACCAAACGGAGCTGGAAAAACCACTTTAATCCGTATGATAAATCAAATTACTGCACCGGATACTGGAGAAATACTTCTGCATGATAAACAAATTAAGGCATCAGACGTTTCTCTTATTGGTTATTTACCTGAGGAGCGCGGATTATATAAGAAGATGAAAGTTGGAGAACAGGCTGTTTATTTAGCAGAATTAAAAGGTTTAAAACCTTCCGTTGCAGTAGAAAGATTAAAGATATGGTTTGAAAAATTTGATATTCTTTCATGGTGGGATAAAAAAGTTGAAGAGCTTTCCAAAGGTATGCAACAAAAAGTACAATTTATCACGACAGTACTGCATGAACCTGAACTTTTAATATTTGATGAGCCTTTTAGTGGCTTTGATCCTATAAACACTAATCTTCTAAAAGAAGAAATAGTAAAATTAAAAGAAAAAGGTACTACTATTATTTTTTCTACTCACAACATGGCTTCAGTAGAAGAAGTATGCGATAGTATAGTTTTACTCAATAAAGCAAAAAATATACTTGAGGGCAAAGTAAAAGATATTAAACAACTATTTAAAAAGAATGAATATGAAGTAATTATTCCTGCTGAATATAAAATAGAAAATATGCTATGTGAAGGTTGTAAACTAATAAAAAAAGAATACAAAGACGCAACAGAAATATCTATTTTAAGTATTGAAAAAGGAAAAAATGCAGAACTGTTAAGTAAAATATTAACTTCAACAGATATTCTTTCTTATAGAGAAGTACTGCCATCCATGAACGATATATTTATTCACACAATAAATAATTACAAATCATGAATAAAATAAAAATAATTATTAAAAGGGAATACTTAAGTAGAGTTAGGAAAAAGTCATTTTTAGTAATGACAATTCTTGGACCGTTGTTAATAACAGCTCTTTGGCTTGTTCCTTTCTTTTTATCTCACACATCTGATTCGCAATCACGAATTATAGTAGTTGATGAAACAGGTGAAGCAGAACCTAAATCGGAATCACTTTTTAAAAATAAAATTAAAAGTAACGAAGAGGTTAAAATAGAATATATGGATGATATTACTGCTGCACAAACCCTTTTGAAGGCAGAAAGTTGTGATGCGGTATTAGAGATTATACGAACAAATGATATGCCACCTATAAAATCTTTTTGGTTTTACTCTAATCATGAACCAAGTTTAAGAGCACAAACAAATGTAGAAACGCAACTAACAACATTGTTTAAAGACTATTATTTGAAATATAATTGTGGCGTACCAGAAGAAGATATTGCATTTATTAACAATCCAAAGATTGATTTTTATTCAAAAAATATTCTAACAGGGGAAGATTCTTACAAAGAAATTAAAACAGGACTTGGTGCTATATGTGGTTTTCTTATTTATTTCTTTATATTTCTTTTTGGTTCACAAATAATTCGCAGTGTATCTGAAGAAAAAATGAATCGTATTGTAGAAGTTTTGGTCTCTTCTGTAAAACCTGCTCAATTGTTAACCGGTAAATTAATCGGTGTTGCACTTGTAGGCTTAACGCAATTTTTACTTTGGATAGTGCTTACCTTTATAGTTATAACAGCGGTTCAATCGGCAATGCCTCAAAAATTTTCTGCACCACAAAAAGAAGAAATAACTATTAATGAAAGAGTAATAAGTGTAGATAAATTACAGGATGATGAAAATGTTCAGGTTTCACAAATAATACAAGGTTTATTCTCCATAAATTACGTAGCAGTAATAAGTATGTTTATGTTTTATTTCATTGCAGGATATTTTCTTTATGCGTCATTATTTGGTGCAGTCGGTTCTTTGTTAGATGTAGATACGGATGGACAGCAATTTACTATTCCAATAACAATACCTATGATGTTAGCTTTAATATGCATTCCAATGGTTATGAATAATCCATCAGGACCTGTAGCATTTTGGTTAAGTATTATTCCTTTTACTTCTCCAATAGTTATGATGATACGTATACCTTTTGGTATCCCTGTATGGGAAATTATTTTGTCTGTGAGTTTAATGTTAATAACAATATGTGGCTGTCTATGGCTTGCTGCAAAAATTTATAGAACCGCCATTTTGCTTTATGGCAAAAAAATAACTTATAAAGAAATTTGGAAGTGGCTACGTTACAAAAACTAATTACAATATTTTCTCTACTTTTTACTTTATCCAATACATTATATTCTCAAAATATTTTCACATTGGATAATGCTCAACCCTACAGTAAAATTAGCCTTGAGTATGTAGATCATACATATTTTCGCATTGGTTTTAATGCAGAAA
Source organism: Bacteroidales bacterium (assembly GCA_031272245.1). Classification (GTDB taxonomy): domain Bacteria; phylum Bacteroidota; class Bacteroidia; order Bacteroidales; family P3; genus JAISGN01. The sequence continues at coordinate 11,064 of JAISUE010000008.1, read as the reverse complement.
AACTTCAATCCTCATGGGTTCTTTATTTGCTTACAAAACAAATGGTAAGTAACAAAAAAGTTGAACGTTCAACAAAATTCATAAAAGATAATTCCGTAAGTAAATCTGCCCTTTCGTCGGATTATACAAAGAGTGGTTATGATAGAGGACACTTATGCCCTGCAGCTGATATGGCTTGGGATGCTGCAGCTATGAAAGCCACCTTTCTTATGAGTAATATATCCCCTCAAAAGCCCCAATTCAATCGTGGGAAATGGAAAGCATTAGAAGAAAAAGTAAGAGAATGGGCAATGAACAACGATAGCATTATAGTTATCACCGGAGCCATATTAGATACTTGTAATCTGGGCGTTACAGGTAAAAATAAAGTTGTTATTCCATGTCGTTTTTATAAGATAATAATAGATATTTCATATCCTACTTTTAAATCTATTGCTTTTATAATGGAAAATGACAATTTAAAGGCAGACATATTTACATATTCCGTAAGTATTAAAGAAATAGAAAACGCTACAGGGCTTAATTTTTTTCCCAATTTTGACAATAATTCCACAATTGCTGAAATAGAATCAAGCAATAATGTTTTCCAATGGGAATAATGCATAAAAAAAACACTTATATTTGTAGACAAAATTTTGAATTTTGTTGACAAATATAAAGTTTTAAAAGTAAAAATTACTGATTTTTTTGATATAGATAATCATTATAACAAAAAACAGGCTTTCATATGATTTTAATGTCAATAGTTCTGCATTAACCAACATAGATAATTTTGGTTGATGCAGAAAAACATTAGTTAATGCACATAAAAAACTTTTATTTGTAAATTAAAAAACTTTTATTACCTTTGCAGCATGAAAAAACGAACTTTTATAACTACTTTATTCTTTTTGATGTGTTTGATTTACACGTCAGGAATGACTGTTAATAAATGTCAGCAAAGTTTTATTCATACAAAATTTAATATTTTTTCCCTACTTAATTCGCACAATACAACAAATAATTTTAGCAAAACATCAACTAAAAATCAAGATTTAGTTTTTGCTTTTAGCGAATCAAAAGTATCATTTTATTCACAACAAGACGATGATTCTGATTTTCTTTATCCTAATAATAAAGAATGTTTTTATACTAATTCACTTTTAAATTATCTCAATATGATGAAAGGTAAATCGTTCAATACTATGAGCCTTTCTCAGTTGAAAGTACTACTGATTTAGCAACATTATTAAAGTTTATTTTCTCCTTAATATATTTAAGAAAGTAAAGTTTTGGGACTATAAACTTTTTCCATTTTAATTAGACAATTATCATAATTATTTATACAAATGTCCGTTTTGTTTTTTGGCAAAATGGGCATTTTTTATTTTATTGATTTTACTACCTTTGCCCACAAAAAATCAATACAAATAACTATTAAAATGAACAAAAAACCTTTAATTTTAATTACAAATGACGATGGATATTTCTCTAATGGTATTACTAAATTAGCAGAAATAATGCATAGATTAGGCAACGTTATTATAGTTGCACCCGAAACAGAAATGAGCGGGCAATCTCATTCAATTACAGTAACAAGAAGCATAAAATTCAGAAAAATTGAAAATGAATGTTATGCAGTTGATGGAACTCCGGTTGATTGCGTTAAAATAGCAATTAACAAAATACTTAAACAAAGACCAAATTTAATTGTTGCAGGAATAAATCACGGTTGTAATGCTTCAATAAATACAATATATTCCGGTACAATGTCTGCAGTATTTGAGGGATGTGCAGAAAATATACCATCTATTGGTTTTTCTATGAACAGTCATTTACACGATGTTAGTCTTGATTATACAGATAAATATATTTATTCTATAACTCAGGATGTTATTAAAAACGGATTAAAACCATTAACTTGTTTGAATGTTAATTTTCCTGTTGGAAAAATAAAAGGAATTAAAGTTTGTCATCAGGCGAAAGCTTTTTGGAAAGAGAATTTTATTCCAGAAACAAATGAAAATGGAGAAATAAGCTTCTGGCTCAATGGACAATATAATTTACTTGATATGTCTGATAGAGCTGATTTTCGTGCTTTAACGGACGGGTATGTTTCAATAACTCCTATGCAAGTTGATTTTACTGCTTATAATGTTTTAGAAGAATACTCAAAAAGATTTGATCAATGTTAAAGAAAGATAATTTACTGTTGGGAATAGGAATAGGAACTTTTCTAACCGTATTTACGGCTGCTATTATTTTACTTATTATGAAAATTAATCCAGCAATAATAACAAATAAAGCTATAATTTTTGCTTTTATTCCTCCTACACTTGCTATGCGTTACTATGCAAAAAAACAGCTTCACAATACAATGAAAGGAATTGTTATATCAATTTTTGTGTTGTTTATTGCCTTTTTATTATTTATTCGGTAACACAATAATATATTATGTAATTAAGATATGGAAAAACAAGAATCTGTATTGAAAATTTTTTCTTTTAGGAAGGTTATTATTCCCATATTGATTGGACTTTTTGTTGCTGCATATCTTATTATTAAAGATTTTCATAAACCTGTTTTTCAAGATGTACAAACAGGAAAAGGAGAATATTATTGGGTAGATATTAATAATGACGGAGCAAAAACAATAGATGAACTTTTTAGTGCAAATGAAACTCATAAAGGTGATATTAATATAGTAAAGCAATCTTCTATAATGAAGACTATAATAAGTCGTTGGAGTTGGTATTCAACGGCTTGTTTGTTTATAGCTCTTTGCTTTGGCATTATGCGTGATTTCATGTATATGTACAGGATAAGACTTTTATCAGATAAACAACTTTCATGGCGACAATCATTTGAAGTAATAATGTTATGGGAATTTGGTTCGTCAGTAACTCCATCTGTAGTTGGAGGTTCTGCTTTAGCTTTCTTTATTGTTGCAAAAGAAGGTATTTCGGCTGGACGTTCAACAGCAATAGTAATGATAACTGCTCTTTTAGATGAATTATTTTATATTATAATAACACCAATTATTCTTATTTTTGTTGGAATTAATACTGCATTTATTACAGACTTTGATTTTTCTGCTTTTGGTTCTACATTTGGTATTCGTAGTATTTTTACCATTGGTTATGGTTTTATGCTTTTATTAACAATTTTTATCCTTGTTGCAATTTTTATTTACCCGCAAGGTTTTCGCAAATTTCTATATTCAATAGGTAAAAGAAAAGTTCTTAAACGCTGGCAATGCAAATTTAATAAAATGGGAGATGATATTGTTATATCAAGTAATGAATTTAAAGGGAAAGGTTTTTGGTTTTGGACAAAGGCTTACGGTTGCACTGTATTTAGTTGGACATCACGTTTTTTTGTAGTTAATTGTCTTTTACTTGCTTTTTCTCCTGTATCAGACCATCTTTTAGTTTATGCAAGACAGCTTGTAATGTGGATTATTCTGTGTATTTCGCCAACACCGGGCAGCAGTGGAATAGCTGAATTTGCGTTTCCTATTTTTCTAAAAGAATTTCTGCCACTTGGTACTGCTGCTACATTATCATTATTGTGGCGAATTTATACTTATTATCCTTATATCCTTGCAGGCTTAATTGTTTTGCCATTATGGACAAAACGTACTTTTTCCACAAATAATAGAAAAATACAAAATTAATCAGTTTTTTTAATACTCGTCTTCATGAAAGAAGAAATCTTCTTTGGTAGGATAATCTATCCAAATATCTTCTATTGATTCGTAAGCATCTCCTTCGTCTTCTATTTCCTGCAAGTTTTCTATCAATTCAGCAGGAGCTCCTGAACGAACAGCATAATCTATCAATTCTTCCTTAGTTGCTGGCCAAGGTGCATCTTCTAATTTAGAAGCTAATTCTAATGTCCAATACATAAATTTTTTAATTTTCAGGTTTCTACTTTTGCAAAAGTAATACTATTTCTTTATATATCATTGTCTGCATGCAAAAAAATAAAAAATATATTACCTGCAAGCCATTAAATATTTTTATTCCAATATATTTCTTTTAAATTATTATCATAAATTTCCTTACGAGAAAGAGCAAAAAAGTAATCAGACAATCTGTTAATAAAGCGTAATATCCTTTCATCAATTTTATTTTGACAGTTAAATTTAACACATAATCTTTCTACCCTTCTACAAACTGTTCTTGCTATATTGATTTGAGACACAAGAACAGAACCTCCCGGCAAAACAAACTGTGTTAGATTTGGAATATTTTCGGATAAAATATCTATTGACTGTTCTAAAAAATCAATATGACGCTGCTCTATTTGAGGTAAAGTTTTGCATATACTATCATTTTCACATGCAATCAAACTTTCGGCATTGAATAAAAGATTTTGAATCAACAAAAGCTGGTTTTTATGTTCTTGATTATTGGTCAATTCTCTTACTAAACCGATGTAAGAATTTAATTCATCCAACGTTCCATAAACTTCCACTCTTAAGTCGTCTTTTCTTACTCTTGCACCTCCAACCAAAGCAGTTGTGCCGTCATCACCCTTTCTTGTGTAAATCATTTTTGCAATTTATATTCTTTCTACAGAAACAATTTCAGGAATTTCTTCTTTTATTGCAGCTTCTACGCCCTGTTTAAGTGTAATCATAGCATGAGGGCAAGAACCACAATGTCCCTGTAACTGTACAAATACTATTTTATCATCAGTTAATTCAACAAATTGAATATCTCCGCCATCGGCTTGTAAATAACCTCTTAATTGGTCAATAACGTCTTTAACTTTCGTTTCAAGTTCCTGTTTTTCTACTTGTGTCATATCTTTTTTATATTGTTTTATTTTGGGGTGCAAAAGTATTATTTTTTTTCAAATACAAAAAAAAATGGTGTTAATTTTTATGATTTTATCAATTTTCATGCTGAAAATCATAGCATATATTTACAAGATAAAAAATAACCATACCATCATTTTCATTTCTCATAAATCATTTTTACTTATCGTGTAAAAGTTTTTAATTCTGTTTTTAATTACCTTAATTTAGGATTTAAAGTTCTTAATTTTTGATAAAAATGTTTTGATTTACTTTCCAAAGTTCTTGATTTCCGATTCAAATGTTTTTTATATTTTTACAAACTTGTAATTTCAGTGGAATAACCATTTAATTTATTTACTATAATGATAAAAAAAGCATTCATCGTATTTTTAATCGCTTTTGTAACGCTTTATGGACAGGTTGCAGCTCAATATAAAATAACTCTAACCGATGCAAGCACAAATTTACCGATTCCTTATGCAAACGTATATTTTCCAAACAGCAAGACAGGAACTGCAAGTGATGTTTTAGGAAAATTTACCATAAACACAACAAATTCCGAAGTATTTATACGGATTTCATGCATAGGATACGAAACTTTTTTAGGATATTTATCGCTATCCGACAAAGATTTGTCTATTCAACTTGAACCTTCCACACATCAACTTCAAGAAATAACAGTTTCTGCCGGCGGTTCTCATCTTCAAGGTGAAAATGTAATGAATGTAGAACAGTTAGACATTGCTACAATAAACAATTCGGGAGTTTCTATTGCAGACCGCCTCACTTCCATCGCAGGAATAGACAATATGAGTACGGGCATCGGGATAGGAAAACCACTCGTCAGAGGTTTGGGAGCAAACAGAATTGCGATATATTCCAATGGAATTCGTTTGGAAAATCAACAATGGGGAGATGAACATGGGTTAAGTATAGGAGAAGAAGGCTTGGGGCAGGTAGAAATTATTAAAGGGGCTGCGTCCGTATTTTACGGGAGTGATGCCTTGGGCGGAGTGCTGTTTTTCACGGAAGAACCTTATGCAAAACAAAACACATTTGCAGCCAAAGTAGCTTCGGAATATAATACAAACACAAACGGCTGGCATAATGCGGCAAAAGTTAAATTTTCCACCAACAGATGGCATTATAATATATATACCGCTCTTACCAATCACAACGACTATCATGATGGAAGCAACGCACGCATTGTCAATTCAGCCTTCAACAGTAAGGACGTGAAAGGTTCTCTCGGATACAGCGGCAACAAATTTACATCCTCGGTCAATTACTCTTTTTTGAATGAACAATTTGGTCTTACCGAAGGCGAAGAGGAAGAATCTCAAAAAATATTGATGAATTACAAAGCTCTTTTCAAGCAACCTGATGCTCCTTATCAAAATCTAAATACTCACATTGTCAGTACGGAAAACCATTTCTTTTTATCCAATTCCGCAAGCATAAAATTTAATGCGGGATTTATAACAAATCGGAGGCAAGAATTTGAGGACTTAAACGCAGCCGCTCTTGATATGACCCTGAATACATTCAATTACAATCTACGCTTAACTGTGCCGCACTTAAAGAAAATTTCATTGACTGTCGGCTCTCAAGGTATGTATCAAACGAATACTAATGCAGGCGAAGAAAATCTTATCCCCGACGCAACTACAAAAGATATAGGGCTTTATTCCATGATTGAATACAAATATGCCGCCAAAGCATATATACAGTTTGGTGCGAGAATAGACGGGCGAAATATCAAAGCGGACGCAAACATTAACAATTCAATATTATTAAGTTATGGGTTTGACAAGTTTTATCCCGCATTTTCCGCATCGGCGGGCATCTATCAACCTTTTGATAATGGTTTTGATTTGCGAATATTCTCTTCAACAGGTTTCAGGACGCCAAACACCTTTGAGTTATGCAGTTATGGCGTTCATGAAGGAACATACCGTTTTGAGATAGGCAATCAGTTACTCAAAACAGAAAAAGCCATACAGTTGGATGCCGCTTTGAGTTATAATTCCGACCATTTGGAAGTAGAAATCAACCCCTTCATAAATCATATAAACGACTACATATTTCTTAAACCTTCGGGCGAAATCAAAGATGACCTTCCCGTATATTATTATTTGCAAACCAATGCTTTACTTTATGGGGGCGAAGCTGCTCTTCATTACCATCCTCACCGTTTTCACTGGTTGCATTTTGAATCTTCATACGATTGCGTTTTCGGCAAGGATGAAGCAAATAATTATCTGCCGCTCATACCTGCTCAAAAAATAAAGACAGAAATAAGCGTTGCGTTTTCATTCAAAAAATTGTCTAACATAGGATTTTATTTGCAAAATATCTACGCTTTTCCACAAAATTCAGTCAGTAATTTTGAGTATCCGACATCAGATTATGATGTCGTAAATGCAGGAATTACTGCAACATTCAAGGCTTTTAAGCAAGCAGTACAATTTGACCTTCGAGCCACCAATCTTTTCAATGTACGATATTTTGAACATACTTCCCGCTACCGTTCAATCGGGGTTGCCAATGTTGGTCGCAATGTTATGTTTAGAATTTCCGTTCCTGTAGAATTTAATACGGAAAAGATAAACTAAAAAAATGGGTACATATTATTAAATATCCCATACCGTTTTATAATTTTTTGGTATGTATATTAAATTTGCGGGTACGTACCAATAATTCTGCGGTACGCACTAATAATTTAGCAGTATATACCCCGCTGTTTTGTGTAGATATTTTGCAATTACGCTTATGTAGCAAAAGGTTTGAGCTAATTAGCATAGCAAAAATTTGTCATTTACATAAAAAAGGGGTAATTATTATGTTTTTTCATATCATTCATAGAAATTTTAGAATTAAACCTTGAATATAAATAAATTTTCTTACCTTTGCCCAACGTTAGAACAAGTTAAAATTAATAGTAAAATAAAAATACAATACTTATGGATAAACTTTTATTATTAGGAGACGAAGCAATCGCACAAGGTGCAATAGATGCAGGATTATCAGGCGTTTTTGCCTATCCCGGAACTCCTTCCACGGAAATAACAGAATATATACAGGATTCAAAAGAAGCAAAGAACAAAGGCATTCGCAGTAATTGGGCATGTAACGAAAAAACTGCAATGGAAGCCGCTTTGGGTATGAGTTACGCAGGCAAAAGAGCGATGTTCTGCTGCAAACATGTAGGAATAAACGTTGCTGCCGACCCTTTCACAAATTCGGCAATCACAGGCGCTAACGGAGGTTTGATATACGTATCTGCCGATGATCCTTCAATGCACTCTTCGCAGGATGAGCAGGATTCGAGATTCTATGGCGACTTTGCTTTTATGCCCGTCCTCGAACCCGGCAATCAACAGGAAGCTTATGATATGACGCATTATGGGTTTGAATTAAGTGAAAAATTCGGCGTCCCCGTATTGATGAGAATAACTACCAGAATGGCACACTCGCGAGCAGCGGTAGAACGCAAAGCCGAAAGAGAGCAAAACGATATGAAGATACCTGAAAACCAAAATCAGTTCATATTACTTCCTGTTAATGCGAAGCGCCAATATAAAAAGCTGCTTGAAAAGCAAAAAGATTTGATGGAATCCGGTATGACAAGCGGCTTCAACAAATATATTGACGGCGAAAACAAAACAATGGGAATCATCGCATGCGGCATTGCATACAATTATCTAATGGAAAACTTTGCAGGCAAATGTCCGTATCCTGTCCTCAAACTTTCACAATATCCCGTTCCCGAACCGTTGGTTGAACGAATGTATAATGAATGTGACAGTATAATGGTTTTGGAAGAAGGACAACCATTGATAGAACGCCTTTTGAGAGGTCTGTTGAACAAGGGCAAAACGATAAGAGGTCGCTTGGATGGCTCGTTGGAACGCACTGGGGAATTAAATCCGAATATGGTTGGCAAAGCATTGGGAATAAATATAACAGAGGGATATGATGTTCCGAATTTTGTTGCTGCCCGTCCTCCAAAGTTATGCGATGGCTGCCCGCATATAGACTCTTTTCTTGCATTGAATGAAGCAATAGAACCCTATGGCAAAGGTCGTGTATTTAGCGACATTGGTTGTTATACTTTAGGAGCATTACCTCCATACAACGCAATTTATACAACGGTAGATATGGGTGCATCTATTACAATGGCAAAAGGTGCTGCCGAAGCCGGTTTGCGTCCTGCCGTTGCAGTGATAGGAGATTCTACTTTTACACACAGTGGTATGACAGGATTGTTGGATTGCTGTGTTGATAACATTCCTGTTACCATAATGATACTTGATAATGATATAACGGGCATGACAGGTTCTCAAAAATCATCTGCTACGGGCAGAATTGAATCTATATGTAAGGGAATCGGAGTTGAGCAATCCCATATCAGAGTTATAAATCCGTTGAAGAAATATCATGCCGACAATGTTCAAGTGATAAAAGAAGAATTGGAATATCAAGGAGTTTCCGTCATCATTCCGAGAAGAGAATGTCTTGTTTGGTTAAAAAAGAAACTTGCTGCTGCCCGCAAAGCACAGGAATAATTTCAGGTTTTTATTTTTTTTAGTTTGTAGTTTATAAAGTTGGGGTGAAATTTAGTTTCACCCTATTTTTTTGCAGACTTTGTGCGTTTAAATCTAAAATTCAATTCTTATAAACAGTAAAAAATAATCTCAAACTTTACAATTATTTTTTTAAGGTCGGAAAAGAAAACCCATCTAAACTGTCTCAAAGAATGTAGTTGATTCGAAAAAAATTATAAACTTGCAATCATTAACAAGGTAATAAGAAGCATAAAATTGTTTTGTACCAACTTTTTATATCGGAAATTATTTGTTAAGAATACGCACTTTTCCATTCATAACGTTATTCTCAATATGGCAAAGACAGTACTTTTGAAGATAGAATTTGCTTACTCATCAGCGTGAGGATGAGCCTGTTTATATGCCTTCTTCAAATCTTCAATACTGTTATGGGTATAAACTTGCGTTGCATTAAGAGAACTGTGTCCCAAAAGTTCCTTTATAGAATTTATATCCGCTCCTTCGTTTAACAGATGTGTCGCAAAAGTATGGCGAAGCACATGCGGAGATTTCTTTTCTACATTTGAAACATATAATAATCGCTTTATTAAATTATATAATTTATCTTTTGTTAATGGGTTCAGTTTTTTATCCACAAATAAAGGTTCACAATCAACATTTTGTGCTTTTCTTTGAGATATGTACTGTTGCAAAAGATTCAGCAAATCCTTATGTAATGGTATAATTCTCTCCTTACTCCTTTTTCCCCAAATTTTTACATACGCATTGTCAAAATCAATATCTCTCTCCTTAATTTTCAACATTTCAGACTGTCGTATGCCTGTAGCATAAAAAAGTTCCAATATTATTAAATCCCGCAACTGTAAAAAAGCATTATCATCTGCGATTGGAGAGGTCAAAATATGATTTATATCTTCTTTTTGAATATAAACAGGATTACGTTTTGAGATTTTAGGAGGTAGTATTTTTAACATTGGATTGATTGTAATCACTTCTTTTTGCTCTAAATACAGAAAATACTTTCTTAAACTTGCTATTTTTCTGCAAATAGACCTTGCTGTAATACCATTTTCGGATAAATTCATTATCCAATCTCTGACCATTTGAGTAGAAATTTTTGTTTCATCATCTGTTTCAAATGTTTTAGCAACAAAAGATTCAAAAGCTAAAATATCTGTCATATAAGCTTCTATTGTATGTTCGGAATAATTCTTTTCGTTTTTCAGATAACGTTCAAAATCTACTGTTTTCATAAAAACAAAAATAAACAAAATGTCAATAATATTTTATTGGAACAGTATAATATGAGGATAAAAACGTACTTTTTATATGTTAATCTCATTATACTTAGGGTTGATCTGTAAATCATTAGGAGATGCAACCGGGATTTCCATCTGCGTCTCCGTGATTTCTGTCTGCGTCTCCCGCTGTGTCATAGACTTAAATGAATAGGGGCGAGAATTGAAACTCGCCCTTTTTTTGTTATGCTTTTTAATATATTGGATGTAAAAGATGAAATCATTAAAAATATATTTGACGTAACTGTATGAATTATTTTATTTTACATAAATTAAAAAAAAAATTTTTCATTTAAATTTTGGTAATTGTTAAAAAAGTTGTACTTTTGCACTCCGTTTAAGGCGAGGTTAATGCGAGTTTGGGAATAATGGGAGGCGCATTACAAAGATAAGATCATTGACATATTGAAAC
>JAISUE010000078.1 GCA_031272245.1 Bacteroidales bacterium | reverse complement strand
AATTTATGATGAATATAATAAGAATTTATGATTGTAAAAGCAAAAAAATGGCGTGAAATTTCAAGTAAATAATAATTAAATCGCTGTTAAATGAGTTGGTGTATGTGAAATATAATTTAAGGCTTTGAGTAACTAATTTTCTTAAATTTGAAATGAGTTTTTATACGCAAAGTCTATACACATAAAAAACATTGATATTTAAACATAACAAACGCAGGACATTGGTTTAATCCGTTTTTATTACTTTTGCTTCCACTAAACTATTTACTGCAATGAGATACAAAGTAGATTTTCTTGTAATAGGTTCCGGAATCGCCGGATTAAGTTACGCTCTTAAAGTAGCCGAATATGGAAAAGTATGCATCTTAACAAAAGATGAAGCAGCTGAAGGCTCAACAAAATACGCACAGGGAGGCATAGCAGCAGTGATGTACAGCCCGGATAATTATGAAAAACATATTAAAGATACACTTATTGCCGGAGATGGATTATGCAACGAAAACGCTGTAAGATTAACTATCACTCAATCAACAGAAAGAATAAAAGAACTGATAGATTGGGGAACTAATTTTGACAAAAACAACAGAGGTGTGTATGATTTGGCACGAGAAGGAGGTCATTCGGAATTTCGTATTTTGCATCATCAGGATAACACAGGATTTGAAATAGAACGTGCATTGCTCAAAAAAGTAAAAAATCATCCAAACATAATATTGAGAGAGCAGCATTTTACAATAGATTTACTGACGCAACATCATTTAGGCGAAGAAGTTACAAGACACCGTAAAGATATTAAATGTTTTGGGGCATACGTTATGAACAAAGACAATGGGTCTATTGATACCTATCTTGCCAAAATAACTATCTTATGCACAGGTGGTTTGGGAAATGTTTACAGTACAACTGTCAATCCCGTTGTTGCAACCGGAGATGGATGCGCTATGGTACATCGTGCAAAAGGATTACTTAAAGATATGGAGTTTGTTCAATTCCATCCTACTTCTCTTTACAACCCAACAGAAAAACCTTCTTTTCTTATAACCGAAGCTATGCGTGGAGCCGGCGGAATATTGAAAACTTTAGACGGAAAAGCCTTCATGGAAAAATATGACAAGAGAAAGGAATTGGCAACTCGCGACATTGTAACTCGAGCAATCGACAATGAAATGAAAATGCGTGGAGAAGATTATGTTTATTTGGACTGCCGCTCCATCAGCAAACAGGAAATAATGCATCATTTTCCTAACATATATGCCAAATGTCTTGAAATAGGAATAAATATAACGAAGGACATGATACCTGTCGTACCTGCATCGCATTTTTCATGTGGAGGAATTGTTGTAAATGAAAATGGTCAAACAACTATAAAAAATCTTTATGCTTCCGGTGAATGTAGCTGCACAGGTTTGCATGGAGCAAATCGTTTAGCATCAAATTCTCTGTTGGAATCGGTAGTTTATTCTCACCGAGCAGCAATACATTCTATAGAGAAAGTAAATCAAGCTGAATTTTGCGAAGCTATACCTGATTGGGATGCAGAAGGAACGGTGCTTAACGAAGAGATAAGCCTCGTAACGCAAACGGAAAAAGAATTACAGCAAATAATGTCAAATTATGTAGGAATCATTCGCTCTAATTTAAGATTAAAACGGGCTTTTGACCGCACATTATTAATATATAAAGAAACGGAAGAACTTTATCAGCGGTCGGTGCTAACACCAAAATTATGCGAATTACGTAACTTAATAGCATGTAGCTATTTGATAATTAAAATGGCAATGCAACGAAAAGAAAGTGTAGGACTTCATTATTCTATTGATTATCCTCCAAAAAACAAATAAATTAAGATTACGGTGTCTTAATTATTTCAAAAATCTCATCTAAATATTGACGAGTGTTACATAATCTCGGTACTTTATGTTGTCCTCCTAATTTATTTTTGCTTTTTAACCACAGATAAAAAGTATTTTGAGGAACAGATTGAACTGTTGGTCGTTTTAATACAAGATCTTTATAACGCTTAGCCTCATAATCACTATTTATTTGTTGCAAAGTTTTGTCCAATGTATCAACAAACAGGATAAAATCTTCCGGCTCTTTTTCAAATTCAATCAACCATTGATGAGAATAAGTATCCGTAAATAGAGGTGCTGCTGTATATTCATTGATTATAGCATTTGTTTTTTTACAGGCAGCATCCAAAGCTTTAGTAGCATTATCCACTATCAATTCTTCGCCACAGGCATTGATATAATGCTTTGTTCTTCCTGTTATTTTGAATCTATACGGTACTGTCTGTGTAAATGTTATAGTATCTCCTATTTTATAGCGCCACAATCCTGCATTCGTTGAAATCAACATGGCATAATTCTTCCCTGTTTCAACCTGTTCAAGATTAATAACAGTTTCTGTTGGGTCATCTATAGCAATAAATTCATAATAAATTCCATAATCCAACAGCAACAAAAGACTATTATCATTTTTACTGTTTTGCAATCCAAAAAAACCTTCTGATGCATTATATGTTTCCATATAATTTATTTGTTTGCCAACTATGTAATCATATTGTGTCTTATAAGGTTCAAAACTTACTCCTCCATGAAAATACACTTCAAGATTTTGCCACACTTCACTTATAGTTTTTTTACCTGTATATTCTAAAATATTTTTCAACAACACCATTAACCACGAAGGTACGCCTGACAAACTGACAACATTAGAAGTTACCACAGATTGAACCATTAACTTTAATTTTTCTTCCCATTCAGACATTAGAGCTATCTCTTTTTTGGGAACACGGTAAAGTTCTGCCCAAAGAGGTAAATTATCTATTAGTATTGCTGACACATCTCCACAAAATATATTTTCATTCAAATCGTTTTCTTGCTTACTTCCTCCGAGAGCAAGACTTTTCCCCTCAAAAAGATTATTTTCCGGATAGTTATAGCAATATAAAGCTAACATGTCCTTGCCTCCCTTATAATGACAATCAATCAAAGATTCCTCACTCACAGGTATAAATTTCGATTTCGTGCTTGTTGTCCCTGATGATTTTGAAAACCATTTTATTTGTGAAGACCATAAAACATTATTCTCTCCTGATCGGATACGATTAAAAAACGGTAAAAGAGTATCATAATCATTTACAGGGACACGTTTATCAAAAGTTTCCCAATTTTTAATGGAAGCATAATCATAAAATTTGCCCCAAACAGTATCCTGAGCTTGTTCTGTTAAATAATGAAACACTTCTGCTTGAACTTCATGCGGTTTAAGCATAAAATGTTCAATCTGTGGTAATCGTTTGGCAATAATTTTTTGAATTAAAGTATTTATCATAATACACTAAATAAATTTATGTTTAATTTTTGCTTTGAGCCAAAGTATTTTTCTTTATTTTTATTGGCTGACAAGGGTTGATTTCAATATATTTTGTTTCAAAATCCTTACGTTTAACTTCTCTATTTATATATTTTTCTACTAATAAACCTGCTATTGGTGCTGCCCATGCACCACCTCCCCCCGCAGCGTTTTCAACATATACACTAATTGCTATTTTAGGGTTATCTTTTGGAGCAAAACATATAAAAACTGAATGGTCTGATCCTTTATTTTGTGCAGTTCCCGTTTTACCACATACATTTAATCCATCCACTTTTGCTAAACGTGCAGTACCTCCCGATTCATGAACAACAGCCCACATGCCTGATACAGCTATATCCCAATAATTTGCAGGAATTTCACTAAAATGTTTTTCGGAATAAGAAGTTAATCGCCAGCGTTTTTCTTCTGTTCCATAAGAACGAACAAGATGAGGTGTTATGTACCAACCACGATTAGCAACTATTGCCGCAAAATTTGCCATCTGTAAAGGAACAACCTCAACTTCTCCCTGTCCTATTGAATTGGAAAAGATTGTATAAAAGTTCCACCCGGCAGGATACCATTTATTATAAAATGTTGTATCCGGTATTCTTCCTGTTTTTACATTTGGCAAATCTATAGGCAAACGTGTTCCAAAACCCATTCTCAACATAGCCTCATCCCATTTGCAAAGACCATATTTACTGTCTATTTTACCCTTTTCATTTCGTTGTTGAATAATTCTCTGAAATACTTTATAAAAATATGGATTACAACTCATTTTTATTGCATCTCTAACATTAGACGATGAGGGATGATTATGACAACCTACCAAACTTTTATCACATGGAAAACCACTATTTGGTTTAATAACACCCATATCTAAAGCTATCAACGCTTGAGCTACTTTGAAGATGCTGCCGGGAGGATATTGAGCCATCAATGCTCTATTGAATAACGGTTTTGAAACATCTTCTGCAAATTTCTGATAATTATTTCCACGTACTCGACCAACTAACAAATTAGGATCATAATAAGGAGCAGAAACAAAACAAAGTACTTCGCCTGTTGAAGGCTCTATTGCAACAATACTTCCTCTTTTATTTGCCATAAGTCGTTCAGCATACTCTTGCAATTCAATATCAATAGTAGTATATAAATTCATACCTGCTACTGCTGCAGTATCAAATATCCCATTTTGATAAGAACCTTTTTCTCTGTTATGAACATCAACTACAGAAATTCTGCTTCCTTTTATTCCTCTTAATTTTTCCTCATAACTTTTTTCCAATCCACTCATGCCTATATAATCTCCACGCTTGTAATAAGGATTGTCTTCTATTTGTTTTTCATTTACTTCCCCAACATAACCCAAAACATGAGCTGCTAACGATTTAGGATAATATCTCAAAGCTCTTACTTGTGAATAAAATCCATTAAACATATATAATTTCTCCTGTATGAGAGCAAAATCGTTTTTTGAGATTTGTTTTTCAAATATGGAAGGAGCATATCGAGAATATTTTTTTGCTTTATCCATCCTATTATTAAAGTCTTCTTTTGTTATCTGTAATAATTGACAAAGTTTGGCTGTATCTAAATTTTTTATTTGAGCAGGAATAACCATTAAATCATAAACGACTTCATTATAAACAAGTAATTCTCCATTTCTATCAAACATTAAACCTCTTGCAGGGTATTGGGTGCGAAAACGTAAAGCATTTCTATTAGCTTTTTCCGCATAAGATTTATCTAAAACCTGTAAATAGAATATCCGTCCAAGAAAAACTATTCCCACTATCAGAAAAATGGAAATAACTATTTTTTTTCTACCTGCGAATCTATTATTCATTTATATATAATTACCCTGTTAATAATTGGCAAAAGTATAAATTATATTCCAAAAATAGAACTTGTTAATTTTCACCACTATAATCTCTTATCACAATCTAATTTTTTATTATTTTTGCAACAAAAACTATCATTATTATGAAAAAATTATTTTTAATATTCGCTATTATCATGTTTTTGTCTGCAAATACATTTGCACAAAACAAAAATGAAAAACAAATTGTTATGAATGAAGTTTATCAATTTTTGAAAGAAAGTGGAACATATTACCTTGCCACAAATGATGGTAATCAACCTCGAGTACGTCCTTTTGGTACAATAAACATTTTTGATGGAAAATTATACATTCAAACAGGACGCAAAAAAAATGTTGCACAGCAAATGATTTCAAATCCAAAAATTGAAATCTGTGCAATGTTAGGAAACAAATGGATTAGAATAGAAGCTACAGTTATTGAAGATAACCGTTTAGCTGCGAAAGAAAGTATGCTTAATGCCTATCCTTCATTAAAAAGTATGTACTCTGCAACAGACGAAAACACTATGGTTTTATATTTGACAGAAGTAACGGCTTCTATTTACGATTTCGGCAGCGAAACAAAAATTCTTAAATTTTAATAAATATTTATTTGTACCCAAGACAAGACTTGAACTTGCACGTCCGTATGGACACTACACCCTGAATGTAGCGTGTCTACCAATTTCACCACTTGGGCTTTTTAATATTTGACCTATAAGTACCCGGAACAAGACTTGAACTTGCACGTCCGTATGGACACCACCCCCTCAAAGTGGCGTGTCTACCAATTCCACCACCCGGGCTTCTTTTTTTGTGGCTGCAAAGGTAATTAAAAACTTTTAATTTACAGTTATTCTTTTTTTGTTGATGGTGTCACATTTATACATTACAGTTATAATTATTTGATTTTCAATGTCTGAAAATTATATTAATATTAAAAAACATTGTTTTTTCTCTATTTTTATGAATTTTACATTCAAAAACAACAGTTAAAATTAACAAAAAAGAAAAATTTTCCATCTCGCAATCAAGTTGAACCTCATAATTATAAGAGATTTTATTATAACTCTTTATTTAAACTTTGTTGAGACAGAATAAATTCAAAATTTAGAAAAATATATCCTGATTTTATAATACAAAAACTTTGTTTTGAACAATTAAAATAGTAATTTTAGGCTTAATGATAAATGTAAAGCAAATATTCTGTGCTAAATGTTTAGATAATGACTTTTGTCTCTTACTCCTATTTTTGCCTAAATTCCCACTTTATTTTACAAATATTATCTAATTTAACAACTCTCAAACCCTTAATACTACGAAAAAAAATAATAAATTGCGATTAAATTGGAGACTTTTACTATTTTTGCACATAAAAATAATAAGACCAATGAATTTAACATTAAAAATATGGCGACAAAACAACGCCAAAACTAAAGGATATTTTGAATCATATAAATTAAACAATATTTCTCCGGATTGTTCTTTTTTGGAAATGTTGGATATTCTTAATGAGCAGTTAATAAATAAAGTTGCACACCCTGTTTGTTTTGATAACGATTGTAGGGAAGGAATATGTGGAATGTGTGGATTGTATATTAATGGTCGTCCTCATGGAAATGATGACGGAGTTACTACTTGTCAGTTGCACATGAGACATTTTTCAGACGAAGATATAATTACAATAGAACCTTGGAGAGCAAAACCTTTTCCTGTTATTCGTGATCTGATTGTAGATAGAACAGCTTTTGACAAAATTATTCAAGAAGGAGGTTATATTTCCGTAACAACAGGTGGTGTCCCTGACGGCAATACTATACCAATACCTAAAAAAAAGGCTGATGAAGCAATGGACAGTGCAGCTTGCATAGGTTGTGGAGCATGTGTTGCAGCATGTAAAAACGCCAGCGCAATGTTGTTTGTGTCTGCAAAGGTTTCTCAATTTGCACTTTTACCACAAGGCAAGGCTGAGGCTGCAAGACGTGTATCTGCAATGGTAAAAAAAATGGACGAATTAGGCTTTGGTTCCTGTACAAATACTTATGCTTGCGAGGCAGAATGTCCAAAACAAATAAAACGTTCAAATATTGCACGTTTAAATAGAGAATTTTTTAAATCCAAAATTTTAAGTGAAGAATAAATATATATTTTAATAACAAGCTATGATATATTTTCAAAAAAAATATACTTTTGTTTTATCAAATTTTCAATTATTAATAATAAATTATCAAAATGAACAGTACAATTAAGTTAATGAGAGACGTTCCTGCAATACGCTGGACGGCT
The DNA here is from genome assembly GCA_031272245.1 of Bacteroidales bacterium. GTDB lineage: Bacteria > Bacteroidota > Bacteroidia > Bacteroidales > P3 > JAISGN01. The sequence continues at coordinate 1,910 of JAISUE010000078.1, read as the reverse complement.
TTGGTATTATTGGCATTTGCCATGTTTTGTTCGTATATCTTTATGGATATACTTTCTCCAATTAAGGATTTAATGCAATCAACAAGCGGATGGGATTCAACTGCCTTTGGTACAATGCAGGGAAGTGAAACATTTTTGAATGTATTTATCTTTTTCCTCATTTTTGCAGGTATAATTTTAGACAAAATGGGAGTTCGTTTCACTGCAGTTCTATCAGGCGCGGTGATGTTGATTGGTGCTGCAATAAAATGGTATGCAGTCAGTAATTCATTCATTGGAACAGGTTTGGAAACATGGTTCAACAATCACTTAAACTATATTCCCGGCTTTCACGAGTTAGGTATCGCTCCTTTTTATGACGGAATGCCTGCTTCTGCAAAACTTGCATCCTGCGGCTTTATGGTATTTGGCTGCGGAGTTGAAATGGCAGGAATAACTGTCAGTCGTGGTATAGTAAAATGGTTCAAAGGCAGAGAAATGGCTTTGGCTATGGGTTCGGAAATGGCATTGGCACGTTTGGGAGTTGCTACCTGTATGATTTTCTCTCCAATGTTTGCAAAGGCAAATATCTTTGGAGGACCACATGTTTCCCATTCTGTTGCCTTTGGAGTTATTCTGCTTATGATTGCATTGATAATGTTCATTGTTTATTTCTTTATGGACAAAAAACTTGACGCTCAAACAAGTGAAGCAGAAGAAAAAGATGAACCGTTCCGCTTAAAAGATTTGGGTGGCATTCTTTCCAGTTGGGGATTTTGGCTTGTAGCCTTGTTATGCGTTCTTTACTATTCTGCAATCTTTCCTTTTCAAAAATATGCAGTTAATATGTTGCAGTGCAATCTTACCTTTACAACACCGGAAGAAGGTTCGTTCTGGGCTGGTAATAGTGTAACAATCATTCAGTATGTAATAATGTTGATTGTTGCTGCTACCGCATTTATTTCTAACTTCTCAAAAGGAGCAATGAAGAAAGTTTATCTATGTATATCTATTATATGCTTAATAATCTTTTGTTATATGGGCTATATGCGTCAGTCGGCTGAAACAATTTTTGCAGTTTTCCCATTATTAGCAGTTGGAATTACGCCAATACTTGGAAAATATGTAGATAATAAAGGAAAAGCAGCGTCAATGTTAATGATAGGTTCGTTATTATTAATTGCGTGTCATTTAACTTTTGCATTCATATTGCCTTTGGCAAAAGGAAGTGAAATAGGAGGAGTTATGATTGCTTACATAACTATTTTAGTTCTTGGTGCATCGTTTTCACTTGTTCCTGCTTCACTCTGGCCTTCTGTTCCTAAACTTGTGGATAGCAAAGTTATTGGTTCGGCTTATGCTCTTATTTTTTGGATACAGAATATAGGTTTATGGCTCTTCCCATTGTTAATTGGAAAGATATTGGACAAAACAAATGTTGGAGTAACTGACCCTACAAAGTTAGATTATACTATTCCGTTATTGATGTTAGCTCTTTTAGGAGTTGCGGCATTGATTTTGGGTTTTGTGCTTAAAGCATGGGACAAAAAGAAAGGACTTGGTTTGGAATTACCAAACATTCAACAATCTAAATAATATAAAAATAAAACATAAAAAATGAAGAAACTAACATTTATTGTATTATCAATTACACTCGCTTTTAGCAATGTGGCAAAAGCAGACGAAGGAATGTGGCTTTTAATGTTCCTTGACCAGCAAACTTACAAAGATATGAAAGCCAAAGGTCTTAAACTGACCTCAAAACAAATTTACGACATCAACAAGGCTTCGTTAAAAGATGCAATCATTCAGTTCGGTAGAGGTTGCACGGGCGAAATTGTGTCGGCGGAAGGTTTGGTTTTAACCAATCATCATTGCGGTTATCCGCAGATACAGCAGCATTCAACCATTGAACACGATTATTTGAGCAA
>JAISUE010000064.1 GCA_031272245.1 Bacteroidales bacterium | reverse complement strand
TTTACAATAAAAATCACAATATAATGTTAGTTGAAGAATTAGGGAAATGTATAAAAAAACGCCGAAATGAATTAAGTATTACTCAGTCTCATTTGGCGGAATTGACGGAAATAAGTGTTAACACTTTATATAAGTTGGAACGAGGAGAAGGCAATCCATCTTTGGATATTTTGTGTCGTTTGGCTGATATTTTGGGAATGCAAATAGAATTAAAGGTTAAACAATGAGAAAAGCAGAAGTATATAGAAATGGTATTTTGGCTGGATATTTAACAGAATATCAGTCAGGTAATTTTACTTTTTCTTATGCTGAACCGTATTTTACCGACCATAATCAACCCGCTATTTCTTTGACTTTACCCAAATCACAAAAAGAATATCATAGCAATATTTTATTTCCATTTTTCTCCAATATGTTGAGTGAAGGAGTTAATAGACATTTACAGAATGTTCAGTGGAAAATTGACGAGAATGACGATTTTGGTTTATTACTCAAAACAGCACGATATGATACCATAGGTGCAATTTCTATAAAACCAATAGAAAATGAATAATACAGAGCAATATATAACTGACAATTTGACTTTTTACAGAAATTTCTTTGATGGTAAAAAAATAAATCCGGTTTTGCCATATAATTCGCCAAGTAAGAGTGAGCAAACAATAGAGATGTTTATTGAAAATCGCAAACGTATTTCTATTTCGGGAGTTCAGGAAAAATTGAGTATGGTGTCGGATAAAGGTGTTTTACGATTAACAAATGCAGACGAACAAGGAACATATATTCTCAAACCGATACCAAGAGATTTGAAAAATACAGGAGATGTGCCAGCCAATGAACATTTAACGATGCAGATTGCCCGTCAAATTTATAGAATCAATACGGCAGAGAATTGTTTGGTATTTTTCCGGGATGGAACGCCTGCGTATCTTACTAAAAGATTTGATATAAATAAGAATGACAAAACAAAATTTGGTAAAGAAGATTTTGCATCGTTAGCGGGCAAATCTCATAAAAATGAGGGCGTAAATTTCAAGTATAATTACAGTTATGAAGAGATAGGATTATTAATTAAGCAATTTATTCCCGCATGGCGAGTAGAAATAGAAAAATATTTTGTGTTAGTTGTTTTTAATTATTTATTTTCTAATGGAGATGCTCATTTGAAAAACTTTTCTTTGCTACAAACATTAAGTGGTGATTATATTTTAAGTCCTGCTTACGATTTAGTTAATACAAGATTGCATGTTGATGATACTGATTTTGCATTGTCAAAAGGATTGTTTGTTGATAATTTCAAGAGTGAGTATTTTCAGAAAAAAAATCACGCAGGTAGAACGGATTTTATAGAGTTTGCTCGCAGAATTGGTGTTTATGAAAAAAGAATAGAAAAACTATTGTTATCTTTTTTACAGAAATATACAAAATTAGAAGATATGATACAGAGTTCTTTGCTGTCAGAGCAAAATAAACGAGCATATTTGTTAATGTATCAAACAAGATTAAACTATTTAAAAGAAAACTAATAAACAAAAATAAAATTATGTCATTATTCAATAACAAAACTCTTTTAATCACAAGTGGCACAGATTGTTTTGTAATAGTAAAATCACAACAATTTAAGATTTTTGTTGATATAGACAGAGCCGATAGAAATGGATTATAATTTGCGGTAAAAAATACTGTTTTTCACCGCAAAAAAAATGCGACAAAAAAACATTTTTTTGATAACATTATTCAAGAAAATCCTGCAAAAATTATTAAAACATCAGATAAAAAAAAAATGCAAATCGTAGAAAACAAAATAACAATGAAAGAATTACAGCAGATTGCTGAAAATATCTTTGGGGATATTATAAAAGCAGTTGTTGATGTAGAAAAAAACATTGTTGCCATAGATGCAGAATTACATGCTGATTTGGAAAGTATTTTATTGGAAAAAGGTTCGTTACAAAATAATTTATGGGGAATAAATCTCTATCCTTTTGAAGCAGATGAAGATTTTATAGAGTTTGATTCTCTTATAAACATTCGTCCGAGTCAAAATAACAGGAGCAGGGGAGTGGAAAACAAGCAATTAAGAGAGAAAATTATTTCTATCATAAAGGAAAAGATTAGTGATGTTGCATAAAGAATTGGCACAAGGTCGCTGGGCAACGATGACTTTTGCACAACAGATGGCAAATATTGGCAGCGAAATAAGTCGTGCAAGTAAATGGCTTGCAAAAAATAATATGGAACAAAGCACGAAGGCTTACGAACGGGCATTGGAATTGATTGATTTAACGATTATGAATAATAATAAACTTTCTACATTGAAAGAATTATGTCGTCTGCGAGAAGATTTGAATGGAATTTTTCTCAGTCATAATGCTGAAGAATTACAAAAGAGAGTAAAATATTTTGATTATTTTATTAGATAACACTTTTGTTGCAACAACATAAAAAACAAATATAAAAAAGAAATACTAAGAAATAAATAATAAATACTTGAATTATGACACTATTTAAAGATAAAGTATTACTGATTACCGGCGGTACAGGCAGTTTTGGTAATGCAGTATTAAAACGTTTTCTTAATTCTGATATTAAGGAAATAAGAATCTTTTCACGAGATGAAAAAAAACAGGACGATATGCGTCATGCACTTAACAATGACAAAGTAAAATTCTATATTGGAGACGTGAGAGATAAAATAAGTGTAGATTTTGCCATGCAAAATGTAGATTATGTTTTTCATGCAGCGGCTCTGAAACAAGTTCCATCCTGTGAATTTTTTCCAATGCAAGCTGTGAATACAAACATCGTAGGAACAAATAACGTATTGCTGTCGGCTGTAGAGCATAAAGTAAAAAATGTAGTTGTACTTTCAACCGACAAAGCGGCTTACCCAATAAATGTGATGGGTATCTCAAAAGCTATGATGGAAAAAGTTGCCATTGCACGAGGACGCCATCTGGCTATGAATAAAAGTTCAGACATCACTGTTTGCTGTACTCGTTATGGTAATGTTATGGCTTCCCGTGGTTCTGTCATACCTCTTTGGATAGAACAGATAAAAAACGGAAAACCAATAACTGTTACCAATCCAAACATGACTCGTTTTATGATGACGTTAGACGATGCTGTTGATTTGGTTCTTTATGCTTTTGAACATGGACATAACGGAGATTTGTTTGTTCAAAAAGCCCCTGCAGCAACACTTGAAGTCTTGGCAAAAGCATTGATTGATTTATTACAGGCAAATACTGAAATAAATATAATTGGTACGCGTCATGGCGAAAAATTGTATGAAACTCTCGTTACTTATGAAGAGATGTGCAAAGCAGAAGATATGGGAAATTATTATCGTATTCCTTGTGACGAAAGAGATCTTAATTACGACAAGTTTTTTGAGAAAGGTAAAATAGAAGGAACTGAAGACACTAAAAGAGAAAAAATAACAGGCGAAGACGGATACAACTCCCATAACACTCAACGTTTGTCGATAGAACAAATGAAACAACTGCTGTTGAAGTTGCCGGAAGTGAAAAATGAACTCAAATAAAGAATGAAAATACTTGTTACAGGATCCAATGGCTTTATTGGGAGAAATCTTATTGCTGAGCTTGCCAACAAAGGATTAAATGATGTGTTATGTTATGATATTGACACGGACATAAATCTGTTGGATAGGTATTGTAAAGAATGTGAATTTGTATTTCATTTGGCAGGGATAAATCGTCCGCAAAATCAGGAAGAATTTATGCAGGGTAATTTTGATTTTACCTCCAGTCTGCTTACAAACTTAAAAAAACACGGCAACAAAGCACCAGTTTTAATAACTTCTTCTACGCAGGCTGCGTTGGATAATCCTTACGGAAAAAGTAAAAAAGCCGGAGAAGATTTGATGTTTTCGTACGGAAAAGAAAATGAGGTGAAGGTTTTCGTTTATCGTTTGCACAATGTCTTTGGTAAATGGTGCAGACCAAATTACAATTCAGCTGTGGCTACTTTCTGTCATCAGATAGCAAATGACTTGCCCGTAACAATTAATGATCCAAATGTGGATATGAATCTGGTTTATATTGACGATGTGATTGCCGAATTTATTGACTGCTTAAACAACCGTCAATCAACGAATGATAAAATCATGTACATTTCACGAGTTTTTTCGGTGAAGTTAGGTAGAATTGCAGAGATGCTTTATGATTTCAAAGAGACAAGAAACAGTTTGCAAGTGCCAGATATGAGTGATAATTTTACGAAAGCCCTTTATTCTACTTATTTGTCGTATTTGCCAAAGGAACAATTTTCATATCCATTGAAAATGAACATTGATCATCGCGGATCTTTTACCGAAGTGTTGAAATCTGCCGACCGCGGACAAATTTCTGTCAATATTTCAAAGCCGCACATAATAAAAGGAAATCATTGGCATCACACGAAGAATGAAAAATTTCTCGTAGTGAGCGGAAAAGGAGTTATAAGGTTCAGACAGATAAATGGCGATGAAATAATAGAATATTATGTTTCAGGCGATAAATTGGAAGTTGTAGATATACCTGTTGGATACACTCACAACATAGAGAATCTTGGCGAAACTGATATGGTAACATTAATGTGGGTAAATGAGATTTACGATGCTCAAAAGCCCGATACATTTTTTGAAACGGTATAAAAATACGTTAAAATTTACATATATTTCAGACTTTCGGCTGATTGCAAAAGCCTGAAATTAACAACAATACATTATTTAATTAAATAAAAAAATGAAAGTAGTAACAGTAGTAGGTACAAGACCTGAAATAATACGTCTCCGGCGATAAAACATACACTCATTCATACCGGAAAAAAACTATGATTATGAATTGAACGATTAAAAATTATGGAGGTTAAAAATAAAATATACTTAAATGATGTCTTACTTATACGTCCAATAATAATATTGTTATTATTGGTACATCATATTTTTGGATATAATGCTTTTTCTGCTCATCCTATTCCAAAAGGAGTTCATATTGTGCCTTTTTATAGTTGGATTTCTTCTATTCCATACAGTTTCTTTTTAGAAATGTTTGTCTTTGTATCGGGATACATATTTGCTTTCCAAATTTTTGCAAAGAATAAAAACTTTTCCATTAAAACTCTTACAATCAGCAAATTTAACAGGTTAATTATTCCAAGTATTGTTTTCAGTATTTTATGGTTAGTTATTTTTCAATCTCCCGGTTTACAATTTGGCAGTATTGAATCATTTTCTATTAAATGTGTTTATTATATATTTAACGGTTGTGGACATATGTGGTTTTTGCCAATGTTGTTTTGGTGTTTCATCTTTTCATTTTTGTTATTAAAATTAAAAATAGATGAAAGGCTAAAACTTATAGGGTTATTGGGATTATCTATAATTTCTTTTGCAATTCCGCCAATATTTCAGATAAGCAAAGCTTGCTATTATTTATTGTTTTTTTATGGAGCTATATATATAGAGAGAGAGAGAAAGGGTTTTCAAAAGATTGACAAAACCAACAGTTATGATTGTATGCTGGATATTATTTTTACTGTTGTTTTTATTTAGAACTTACTTAAATAATGTTATTACAATTAACATATTAATTAATAATGTATTAAAAATTGCATGTGCAATGATTGGAGTTTTTGCTTTGTATATTACAATCAATTATTTTACTGAAATAAAGAAAATAACAATTCCTGTATGGGTTATTCATTGTAACAATCTTTGTATGGGAGTGTATATTTTACACGAATTTATATTTTTGATAATATATCACAAAACTGATTTAGGGTTAATATTGGGGACATATTGGTTACCAGTTATTACACTTATTATAACACTTTCTGCTTCTGCTTTATTAACAAAATTCAGTTTAAGATATAAAATTGGAAAAGTTTTACTCGGATAAATTATAAGAAAATAATTAAATAAAAAAATGAAAGTAGTAACAGTAGTAGGTACAAGACCTGAAATAATACGTCTATCAGCGGTTATAAAAGCTTTAGAAAAGTCTCCGTCGATAAAACATACACTAATTCATACCGGACAAAACTATGATTATGAATTGAACGAAGTATTTTTTGAAGATTTGGAATTAAGAAAACCTGACTATTTTTTGGGGGCAGCAATGGGAAATGCTACCCAAACCGCAGGACAGATACTCATAAACATTGTACCTGTGCTGGAAGAGATAAAACCGGACGCTTTTCTTGTTTTGGGAGATACAAATTCTTGTCTGTGTGCCATTGCAGCAAAAAAAATGCGGATTCCTGTCTTTCACATGGAGGCTGGAAACAGATGCTTTGACCAAAGAGTTCCAGAGGAAACCAACAGGAAAATTGTAGATCATATTTCCGATATAAATCTCACCTATAGTGATATTGCCAGAGAATATTTACTTGCCGAAGGGTTAAAACCAGAGATGGTAATAAAGACAGGCAGTCCAATGTATGAGGTTTTACATAATCAGCAAGAGAAAATGATGAAAAGTAGGGTGCTGGAAGATTTGGGGTTAAAGCCGTACGAATATTTTGTGGTGTCGGCTCACAGAGAAGAGAATATAAATAGCAAAAATTTTGATAATTTGGTAGAAATACTCAATGAAATTGCCTCACAATACAATTTTCCGGTGATAGTTTCTACTCATCCTCGTACTCGTAATATGATAACAGGTAAATGTGTGAAGTTTGATAACAGAGTTCGCCTTATGAAACCTTACGGGCTGACAGATTATTTGTCGTTGCAGGTAAATGCCGCAGCAGTCTTATCGGATAGCGGTACAATAAGTGAAGAAAGCAGTATATTAAATTTCCCGGCATTAAACATTAGGGAAGCACATGAGCGTCCCGAAGCGATGGAAGAAGCATCCGTTATGATGACAGGAATGAGTAAAGAGCGGGTATTTGAATGTTTGGCACAATTAACATTTCAGCAAAGGGGAATGGAGAGAAACATGAGATTGGTATCCGATTATTCTATGCCTAATGTATCAGAAAAGGTTGTTCGTATCATTCTTTCATATACGGACTATGTAAACAGAATAGTTTGGAACAAATAACAATTATAATTGATGAAAATACTTGTAATTTCAGAAGTTTTTTATCCGGAAATTTTCATAATTAACGACCTTGTACTTGAATGGTCAAAGGCGGGACATAGTGTAGAAGTTCTTACACGACAACCTTCTTATCCCGTTGGCAAAGTATTTTCAGGTTATAAAAATGCAGTCTATGGATTTGATAATTGGCATGATGTACGCATTCATCGCATAATGACACTTGAAGGATATAATAAGAGTAAGATATTAAAATTTCTAAATTACATTATTTTCATTCAGCAGGGAATTAGATGCATCAAAAATATTTTAATCAGTAATAAATTTGACTTGATTTTTGTTTCACAGACAGGTCCTTTGACGGTAGCGATTCCAGCGTTAGTTGTCGCAAAGAAATATAAATTGAAAGTTGCAATATGGACATTTGATATTTGGCCGGATGTAGTTTGGACTTATGGTATTCCAAATAACTTATTTACGAGATTTATATTTAATAACATAGTAAGAAGAATATACGGTAAATGTGACATGATTTTAGTTGCCAGTGAAATGTTTAAGGATAAAATAAATAATATTTTATCCTTAAACAGGAGTATTACTTATGCACCGAACTGGTTAATGGACAAAGATAATTATAGCGAAAGTCTGATAGAGTTTGACAGCAACAAAATAAATTTCACTTTTACAGGCAACATATCGTTGTTTCAAAATTTGCACAATGTAATTATTGGTTTTCATAAGGCAAAGATTTCAAATGCCGCATTACATATTATTGGTGATGGCTCAAAATTGTCTGAATTAAAACAATATGTGGTTGATAATGGTGTAGAGAATGTTAAGTTTTGGGGAAGAGTTCCGTCAAACGAAATACATGATATTTTGTCCAAAAGCGATATATCAGTTTTGTCTTTAATTAAGGGAGGAATGGTTGAAAATACGGAACCGCTAAAATTGCAATCATATTTGCATGCCGGCAAACCGATATTTTGTGTCGGCAGTGGCATATGTAAAAAAATCATAGAAAAAAATAAACTTGGAATTGCTACGGATGCTGAAGACATAGAGCAAATAGCAGATGGTTTTTCTTCAATGATAGAATTTATTTCCATTAAAGAGAGACTTGAAACCGTAAAGCAAAATGCCTTAACGCTTATAAACACACGTTTTCATAAAGAGACAATAATTAAACATATAAACAATGTATGTTTTTCTTCTTTTATGACGGATATTGAACAAATCATTCCGTTGGATTACTCAAATATCGACAATACGGAAGATACTGCAATTATCCCGGATAAAAAACAATATATACTTTCCTTTGACATAGAAGACTGGTTCCATTTACTTGATGATAATGTTATTAATTTCCATGATAAATGGGATAAAATGGAAGTGAGAATATACAAAAACATGGAATTAATCTTTGAAAGTTTAAAAAAATACAGTGTTGATGCTACGTTTTTTATCATTGGATGGACATGTGATAAACATCCCGATATAGTTAAGACTATTGCAAAGAGATTTGAGATAGGATCACATTCAATGCATCACAAACTTGTATATACAATGACTCCACAAGAGTTTAAAATGGATTTACTTGACTCTATTCATCGTATAGAAGACTTGATAGGGAAGAAAGTTAAACATTACAGAGCGCCAGGTTTATCTATCCATAACGAACAGAAATGGGCATTTGAGATTATGGCAGAAGCAGGGATAGAAATGGATTCATCCTTAACCAATGTTAAGTTTGCTTCTTACGGATATTATAATGGAATACCGCAAGAACCATTTATTTTGGAGCATAATGGAATAGAAATAAAGGAATTTCCTATTGTTTCCAAGTATCCGTTGCTTTTCAGTGCAGGGGGTTACTTCCGTTTATTGAATTATAAGTTTATAAAATATATGACGAAGCATAGCGATTACGTTATGACATATTTCCATCCGCGAGATTTTGATGCGGAACAGCCTATGTTAAAGGATATATCTCTAATGAGAAAGTTTAAATCATATTATGGGTTGAGTGAAGCACAAAAGAAACTGGAAAAATGGATGTATGATTTTAGATTTATAAATATATCAATGGCAAATGAAAAAATTGACTGGAGCAAAGCACCTAAAATACAGGTATAATATTAAATTGTTTTAGAACATGATTAAAAACTTAAAGTTCCATCATATTGGGTACGCTGTCAATGATATAAACGCAACAGCATCTTTTTATACGAACGCCGGCTGGACGCTCTCCCAAATATATAATGACAAAATTCAGAATGCAAAAATAGCTTTCCTCAAGCGGGAAGGGTTTCCGTTAGTGGAACTTGTAGCCGCTGTTGATGAAAAGTCTCCTGTGGTGAATATATTAAAGAAAAATGGCGTGTCACCCTATCATATTTGTTATGAAGTAGAGGTCATGGATGAGGCAATATGGCAAATGAAACAACAACATTTCATTCCCTTATTCAAGCCCGTTGAAGCCGTAGCACTGCAAAACCGCAAAATATGTTATTTATATAACAAAGAAGTCGGACTTATTGAATTTTTAGAGAAAAAATGAGATATTTCATATTCAGAAACGCTACAATCGAACGTTTTTTCGCTGATTTAAATGCAACATTTTCGGGTTACGAGGATGTTTCTCAATTACCTGAAGCCGAAAGATATATCTGGTTCTATCTTTCACCCGTTGATGAAAACGAAATTGCCTCTAAGAAGATGCGTTATTATATTGATCTGTTACGCATGACCGTAAATCGCATCGGCAATAACAAAATGTTTCTCATCTTTACCGTCAGCGAGTTTTACAATATAAAAACGTTGCTGTCCGATAACCCATTGACCGCTGCAATTAAGGAATATAATGCCGCCGTTGAGGAGTTAAGCCGTCAATTCGACAATGTGAAAATTGTAAATTTCTCAGATTTCACTGACCGTTACCCTTCGGAAAAATTAATTGACTGGCGGTACTGGTTCATTTCACAAATGGGGATAAACCCAACGCTCGCTAACGGTTTCGCTTCGTGGTTTGCTTCACAAATAAGGGCTATTGAATTGAAACGTAAGAAAGTACTCATTTTAGATTTGGACAATACGCTGTGGGGAGGCATTTTGGGAGAAGACGGAATGGAAAACCTGAAGATCGGTGGCGATTATCCCGGAAACGCTTTCCTGAAATTCCAGCATTTGATACTTGAGTTGAGTAGAGAAGGGGTCATTTTAGCCGTATGCAGCAAAAATAATGAAGACGAAGTTAAAGAAATGTGGCAAAAACATCCTGATAACGTGCTAAAAGAGGAAAACTTCGCTGCCTTGAAGATAAATTGGAACAACAAAGCAGACAACATACGTGAAATTGCCCAAGATCTTAATCTCGGACTTGATTCTTTTGTCTTCTTTGACGATAATCCGAGAGAAAGAGAGTTAATTAAAACATATTTGCCCGAAGTGTTCGTACCCGATTTCCCCGAAAAACCGTACGATTTGCCTGTTTTTTTCAAAAATGTGGCAGAGCAATGCTTCTCCATATATAATCTAACCGCCGAAGACTTGGATAAAACTCAACAGTACAAAGCTAATGCAGCCCGTGCTTCAATGCAGAAGTCATTTGCTTCCATGACAGATTACATAAAGAGTTTGAACATTGTTTTGGACATTAAGTCGGTAAACGATTTGTCCATCATTCGTGCCGCTGCCATGACGCAAAAAACCAATCAGTTCAACCTCACAACCAAAAGATATACGGATGCCGATTTAAGGAATATTATCGCTAATGAGAACGGAATTATTTATACCGTTTCGGTCGCTGATCGTTTCGGGGACAGCGGTATAACCGGCGTTTGCATCATTAAGAGGGTAGGGGTGGATGCGGAAATTGACACATTGCTCTTGAGCTGCAGAATTTTGGGAAAGGAAATAGAATATGCGTTTATCAACTACGTTTTGAAGCAGTTGCAACAGAACGGAACAGTAAAATTAACTGCAACATATATTCCTACTTTGAAAAATGCTCAAGTAGCGGAGTTTTTTGACAAATGCGGATTTACATTTGTTAAAAATGATGGTGAGAGAAAGGAATATGTAATTTATTTGGATAAAACTAATATTACTTTATCGGAAAATTACAGTTATATTTCTTAAAACACACGTGCTTTAAGGTTTCTCAAGATTAAAAACGGTTAAAACACTCGTGATTCAGGGTTTTTCAAAGTTGAAAAAGGTTAAAACACACGTGCTTTAAGGTTTCTCAAGATTAAAAACGGTTAAAACACTCGTGATTCAGGGTTTCGGAGAATTACGGACAAAAAAAACATATTGAAAATAATCAAATACATATAAATAAACATACAAAGATGAAAGAGAGAATAAAAAAGGTAATGGAAAGAGTTTTCAAAATTACCGACATTGAGGATAATTTTTCTCAAGCAACGTGCATTGAATGGGATTCCTTACGTCATTTTGATTTAATATTGGAACTTGAATTGGAGTTTGGCGTTGAGTTTGAACCCGAAGAGATGTCTCAAATTAAAAACATAGATGATGTTGAGCGCATTATCAACTCTAAACTTTAAAATATAGCAATGAAACGGAAAAAAAAATTCATCTTTCGGTCAATTTGATTGACGGATGAATTTTTTTTATTACGGCTTGTTGTAAAGATATGAGCAGCATAAAACAACAGAGTACAAGCGGTATAATTTGGAGTACCGTAGAGCGATTTTCCTATCAGGGAGTAAGCTTTGTTCTCCAAATCATAATGGCGAGACTTCTTTTACCGGAGGCATTCGGATTAGTTGGAATGTTGTCCATATTTTTAGCAATATCTCAGACCTTTATTGATTGCGGATTTGTTTCGGCACTCATTCAAAAAATCAACCGCACGGAAACGGACTATTCAACCGTGTTTTATTTTAATATTGTTATATCAATATTCTGTTATTTAATCCTGTTTTTATTTGCTCCTGTGGTTGCGGATTTCTTTAATCAGCCTTTGTTAAGGTCTATACTGAGAATAACAGGCTTACAATTGGTTATCGGATCGTTCGGTTCGGTTTTAAATGCAAGACTTATAATTGCAACAAACTTTAAGAAGCTTGCCATAGTGTCAATTACATCGTTAATTATATCCGGGGTTACGGGAATAATGTTGGCGTACAGTGGTTTTGGCGTATGGGCTTTGGTATATCAGGGTTTGCTCTATTCGTTGATAACTGTGATACTTTTATATGTCGTAAGTAAATGGTTGCCGAAGAAAAAGTTTTCCTTCCAATCCTTCAAATCGATGTTTGCTTATGGTTCTAAACTGTTAGCATCCTCATTGCTGGAAGTTGTTTATATAAATATTTATTCCTTAGTGATAGGGAAGAAGTTTTCTTCCAGATCGTTGGGAATATATTCGCGTTCCGACCAGTTTGCACAGTTTCCGTCATATAACATAACACGAATTATAGATAGAGTCATATTTCCTATACTCAGCAATATCCAAAATGAAGATGAAAGGCTTGAAAAGGTATATAGACAATATTTAAAATTAGCTGCCTTCATAGTTTTTCCCATAATGACAGCCTTATCGACACTTGCTTTTCCCGTTGTGGATGTTATATTAGGTAAAGAATGGCATGAAGTTGTGCTTTGGTTGCAAATACTTTGCTTCTCTACAATGTGGTTTCCCATTCATGTCATTAACTTATCTTTAATTAAGGTGAAAGGGCGTTCCGATTGGTTTTTAAAATTGGAAATTATTAAGAAAATATTGGGAGTGTCAATGTTATTTATTACCGTTCCGCTGGGAATAACCGCAATGTGTATTGGCGGAGTGGTCTTTTCCGTCATCGCATTGGTTATTAACACTCACTATACGGGAAAAGTCCTGCATTTGAACTTTTTGCAACAAATAAAAGATTTATTGCCATCGTTGATATATTCATTGTCAATGGCAGTATTGATATATTTTGTTACGGGCTTGTTTTCGGGCAGTGTATTACGGTTAATAACAGGTTTCATTACGGGTATAACATATTACTTTTTGATAACTTACATCACCAAATCCAAAGAGTTATCCTTCGTACACACTTTAATCAAAGAAAATTATCAATCGTTTAGAAGAAGAAAAAAATAAAACATATGAAACAAATAACAGTAACCTCACCATTATTACCACCATTGGATGAGTTTAATGAATATCTTAAAGAAATATGGTCAAGCAAATGGATAACAAATAACGGTAACTTCCATAATGAGCTTGAGCAGAAGCTTTGTGATTACCTCGGAGTAAAATATATTTCACTTTTTACTAACGGAACGTTACCATTGATTACGGCAATGCAAGCTTTGCGTATTACAGGTGAAGTTATTACTACGCCTTACAGTTTTGTTGCGACTACACATTCTTTATGGTGGAATGGCATCAAACCTGTCTTTGTTGATATAAATGAAAAGACCCTAAACATAAATCCCGACCTTATTGAACGAGCTATCACTCCGCAAACCACAGCCATAATGCCGGTTCATGTTTACGGAAATCCATGTGACGTTGAACGCATCGGTGCAATAGCCAATAAATACGGACTGAAGGTTATTTACGATGCGGCACATGCATTCGGAGTAACGCTAAACGGTCAAAGCATTTTGAACTACGGAGATGTATCTACGTTAAGCTTTCATGCAACTAAAACTTATAATACTGTTGAAGGCGGGGCGTTAATTTGTCATGATGAACGGACTAAACGTAGAATAGATTATTTGAAAAACTTTGGTTTTGCAGGCGAAACAGAAGTGATAGCACCCGGAATCAACGGTAAAATGGATGAAATACGTTCGGCATATGGTTTATTGAACTTGAAATATGTTGATAATGCTATTGCGAAACGTCAAATGATTACTAATATATATAGAGAACGATTGCAAAATATTAAAGGCATAACGTTTTTAAATGATTTTGCAGGAGTAAAACATAACTATTCTTATTTTCCAATCTTCGTTGACGAACAACAATATGGAATGAGTCGTGATGAGTTGTATGAGAAAATGAAAACAAATAATATTTATGGCAGACGTTATTTTTATCCGTTGATTTCTAATTTTTCAACATATAGCGGTTTAAATTCAGCGTCTAAAGACAATCTTCCTGTTTCCAACAGGGTAGCGGAACAAGTTATTTGTTTGCCTGTACATCACGAAATCACAAAAGAAGATTTAGACAGGATAATAAATTTGTTTGTAGAATATGGGAATGCTTTTTGGAATTTTTGAAATCAAATTACAGAACTCTATAATTTGATTTTAGTACGCTGTAATTTGATTATAGATTTCTGTAATCAAGAGATAGAAATACTAAAATTAAGTGACATAAAATCAATATGGTAAAAACATCTTTTTATACGCAGGAAGAATTAGCAGGATTGGGCTTAAAACGTTTTGGTTCAAATGTTTTAATAAGCCGAAAGTGTAGTCTGTACTCACCGGAGAAAATAAGCATAGGAGATAATGTTAGAATAGATGATTTTTGTATACTTTCTGGTGATATAACCATAGG
>JAISUE010000051.1 GCA_031272245.1 Bacteroidales bacterium | reverse complement strand
TTTAAGGTTACAAAGATACAAAAAGTTTTGAAAAAACAAAGAAAATCAGTATTTTTATTACTTTTGTTATTTGAAAAAAACATAAATATGACAGACAGTTTAGTTGTAATCCCTACTTATAATGAAAGGGAAAACATTGAAAGTATAATCAGAACCGTTTTTTCATTGGAAAAAGCATTTGATATTTTGATTGTTGAAGACAATTCGCCGGACGGAACAGCCAAAACAGTTAAACAACTTATGGAAGAGTTTCCTCAGCGTTTGTTTATTCACGAACGAAAAGGTAAAATGGGACTTGGAACTGCTTACATTGCCGGTTTTCAGTGGGCATTGATTCAAGGATATGATTATATTTTTGAAATGGATGCCGACTTCTCCCATCCACCGGAAAAATTACTCAATTTGTATGCTGCCTGCAAAGAAAATGCGGACATGGCTGTTGGGTCTCGTTATGTAAATGGTAAAATCAGTGTTGTAAACTGGGATATGAAACGGGTTTTAATGTCGTATTATGCTTCAAAATATGTGAGATTTATTACAGGAATGAATATTGGCGACTGCACAGCGGGTTTTGCATGCTACAGAAGAGAACTTTTAGAAAAAATAAAACTTGATAAAGTGCAGTTCGTCGGTTATGCCTTCCAAATAGAAATGAAATATACGGCATATAAACTTGGATCTAAAATTGTGGAAGTGCCGATTATTTTTACAGACAGAGTGAAAGGACAAAGCAAAATGAGTATGAAGATATTTAAGGAAGCGTTTTTTGGAGTTTTTTCTCTTAAATTAAGAAACTGGAAAAAGTATTGAAATGATTTTTAATAAAAAAAAGTCCGCTCACTAAATTGAACGGACTTTTTATTTTATGTATTATCATTCGCAAAGATCTTTATTACGACTTCTATGAAACCATACTATCAATCCAACTACTATCAATGCCATTGGAGGCATAATCATTAAGCTGTTATTAGCATATCCATGTTCATAAAACCATTGAGGTATAACTTTATATCCCCAAAGTGAGCCACTGCCAAATAATTCTCGGATAAATGATACAACCATTAAAATCATACCATAACCCAATCCATTTCCAATACCATCTAAAAAAGATGGGAAAGATTTATTATTTAAAGCAAAAGCTTCAATCCGTCCCATAACAATACAGTTTGTAACTATTAAACTTACAAATACGGATAGTTGTTTACTTATCTCATAAACAAAAGCTTTTAATAACTGATCAACCAATATAACAAGTAATGAAACAATTACGAGCTGAACAATAATTCTTATGCGTGGAGGTATGGTATTTCTCAACATAGAGCAAATCAAATTTGACATTGCCACAACAACCGTTACGCTTATAGCCATAACAAAAGCAGGTTGCATTTTTGCTGTAACAGCTAAAGCAGAACAAATACCCAAAACTTGAACAGTTATAGGGTTTTCTTTATTAAATGGATTCTTTAACAATCTAATATTTTTTGTGGAAAATATTGGTTCTTTATTTTGTTTTTCCATATTTATTTTGCTTTTAATTTATTAAAATAAGGTACATAAAAACTCAAACAGTCATACAACATTGCAGAAACACCTTTTGAAGTAATAGTTCCGCCTGAAATAGCGTCTACAGCATGTGGATTATCTTTACCCATTCTCTTGTCTACTTTAACAGAAGTAAAGTTTTTCCCTTCAAAAATTGTTTTACCATCAAATTGTTTTTGAAAAGATGGAGTAGTTATTTCTGCACCAAGTCCAGGAGTTTCACTTTTATGGTCAAAAGTTACACCAACTATTGTTGTCAAATCGTCAGATAAGGCTACATTTCCCCATATAGCACCCCATAATCCTTTACCATTTACAGGTATAACATAAGTCTTTTTCCCATCTTTTGTGCATATATATACAGGTTTTGTTGCATTATTTATTGTACAAACATTACCGGTTTTATCAATATTTAACTCTTCTGTAAAGTATTGATTGTATAATTCTTCCGCATTTTTAGGAGTTGAGGTAATACCAACACAAGAGAGCAACTGTTGCATCTTTTCTATTTTCACATTTGCTTCCTGATATGGTTTAAGACCTACTGCTGCTGTAGCTAAAATAGCCGCTGCTACTACTACCAGAATAGTTGAATAAACAAATATATATTTATTAGTGAACATAATTTGTATGTTTTTAATTGATTTTTTGCAAAAGTAATAAAAAAAGCCCGAACCTTTAAATTTAATAGCAGAAATGTGTATTAAAAATCAAAAAATATCATTTTATTGTCAAAAAAATTTCTATGAAAATCAAGTTTTTTTTTCGTACTTTTGCATATCAAAATGGTAAAATAGTTATGAAAAATGAAAAATTTGTGAATAACGAAAATGATAATGAGACGTTACAAGAAGAAATAGATGACAGTTCAGAAGAATTGTTTGAACATCATAGAATATTGGTAGATGGTGGGCAAAGCATGATGAGACTTGATAAGTATCTTTCTACTCACATAGAAGGTACAAGTAGAAATAAAATACAGCAGGCAGCAAAAGCCGAACTAATAAAAGTAAATGAAAGACCTCAATCTTCAAATTATAAAATAAAACCACACGATTTAATACAAATTTACTTACCACGTGAACCTTACGAACAAGATATTATTCCACAAAATATACCGTTAGATATTGTATATGAGGATGATGATATTATTGTTATTAACAAAAATGCTTCAATGGTTGTACATCCTGCTTTTGGTAATTGGGACGGAACGTTATTGAATGCCTTGGCTTTTCATTTTGAAGGACAGAAAGATAATAATGGGAATGAAATTATGCCATTGTTAGTGCATCGTATAGATAAAGATACAACCGGACTTTTGGTAGTAACAAAGAATGAACCTGCTCAATTTTTCCTTTCACAACAATTTGCAGAACATCTTTGCAATAGAACATATACGGCATTAGTATGGGGAAATTTAAAAGAAGACGAAGGAACAATAGAAGGAAATGTTGGAAGAAATTTAAAGGACAGAAAAAGAATGGATGTGTTTTCTGATGGTTCTCACGGAAAAAGGGCAATAACTCACTGGAAAGTATTAAAGCGATTTAATTATGTTACACTTGTGGAATGTAAACTTGAAACAGGTCGCACACATCAAATCCGAGTGCATTTCAAATCTATTGGACATCCATTATTTAATGATGAAACCTATGGAGGAGATCAAATTTTGAAAGGATTAACAACTAATAAATACAGACAGTTTATAATTAATTGTTTTCACATTTTGCCACGACAAGCTTTACATGCAACAACACTTGGCTTTATTCACCCAACAACATTTGAAAAAGTATTTTTTTCTTCTAATTTACCTAACGATATGCAGGAGATAATTAACAAGTGGGATAAATTTGTTAATATAGATTTACTTTAATAAACTAATTGCAAGAAATACCTCAAACCCAACACCATATTCCATTACACGTTCATCAACGTCAAAATCTGAAGAATGAAGATTTGTTACAGTACAACCTTCTTTTTTAGTTCCAAGACGAAAGTAACAAGCAGGTATTTCTTTTGCAAAGTATGCAAAATCTTCAGCAGTCATCCTAACATTTAAATCTAAAACATTTTTATTTCCAAGATATTCTATTGCCAAAGACTTTGTTTTTTCTGTAACTTCTTTATTATTAAATAAAGAAGGGTAACCTTTATCAATAAAAACATCAGCCGTTGCACCAAACGATTTAGCCGTTGCTTCACTTATTTGTATTATAAGTTTATGAATTTCTTCTCGCCATTGATCATCAAACGTACGTATTATTCCTTGCAATTTTACGGTTGATGGTGTAACATTAGTACGTCCTCCTTCTGTAATAAAATTTCCAATAGTTAAGGTTGTTGGTATAGACGGTTCTGCATTGCGGGAAACTATTGTTTGTAAAGAAATAACAATGTGAGAAGCAGCAATTATAGGGTCAATATTAAGATTTGGCATTGCTCCATGTCCACCTTTACCTTCTATCGTAATATAAAATTCGTCTGTTGAAGCCATATAATTACCATCTTTTAAGCCGATTTTTCCACAATCCATTTCAGGAGTAGTATGAAAAGCAAAAATTGCAGAAGGTTTTATGGTGTTAAATATTCCTGCTTTAATCATTTCTATTGCACCTCCAGGATATTCTTCTTCAGAAGGTTGAAAAATAAACATAACTTTTCCTTTAAATTCATTTCTCAAATTACTTAAAATTCTAATTGTAGAAAGTAGAATTGCACAATGAACATCGTGTCCGCATGCATGCATAACACCATTTTTTACAGATTTAAATGGAAGATTTGTTGTTTCGCATATAGGCAAAGCATCCATATCTGCTCTCAATGCTATACATTTTCCATTATCCTGTTCTCCACTTATGAAACCAACAATACCGTAACCTGCAACATTTTTTTTATATGTAATACCAGAAAGTTTATCCAATTCTTTACAAATAAATTCGGATGTTTGCTGTTCATGTTTTGAAAGTTCTGGATTTTGATGGAGAAAACGTCTACACTCCACAGTATAATCATAATACTTGTGAGATAAATGTTTGATATGTTCTTTGAATTCCATAGTTTGTGTAAATTGATGAGCCACTTTGCGGACTCGAACCGCAGACCTACGCATTACGAATGCGTTGCTCTACCAGCTGAGCTAAAGTGGCATACGTTCAAATGCTTGTGTCCTGGCGGGGACTCGAACCCCGGACCCATTGATTAAGAGTCAATTGCTCTACCAGCTGAGCTACCAAGACTTATAATTTCAAAGAACAAATTCTAATTTTTGAGTTTGCAAAGGTAATAAAAGTTTTTGATTTAAACGAATTTTATTAAATTTCTTATGTATTAAGATGTCAAAGCTTGTAACAGGTGAAAAAAGTAAGTTTTTATTTTTTGAATATGACGATTGTTGAAAAAAACTAAAAATAACTTGATTGAAAAGGTAAAATCAGTTGAAGAATATTTTTTACAGAACTGTAAACTTGTTTCCCGTTATGTATAGAAAACGCTGAACACAACGATAAACTCAAAAAATTTATTTGGAATATTTACTAAATATAAGCAAGCAAAATATTTCAATATTGCTGAAACTCATTCAGCAATATTATAACAATCAATAGAAAGTAATTAAAAGTTGCTTACTTTTTCATTCTTAATATTTTGTTGTAATATAAAATCAAATAAGTAACCTTGCGAATTTGGTAATAATTTTGATAAATAGTTTGTAGCAGTTTAAGATATTCTAATGCCGAGTTTGCCTTTTGCTGTTCTGCATTTGAGTACTCAAAAAAGTTTATTTTACCACTCATAAAACGTTCTTTTGTAATAAAATAACGTTTGTTATTCATTTCTCTTGTCTTCTCAATAACATTTACTGTTAGTGTTTTTGTATTAAAGTCATTTACCAATTTTTCTATTGTCTGTTTGTTTTCCTGTTTTTGTTGCTCTATACTTAATTTCGTATTTAGTTTTGTTATTTCGGCTATTTTGCGCTGATATTTCCTTTTGCCAAAATCAACTATTGGAATATTAAGACTCAATGTAACTATTTCCTGATTCAATAATCCACGATACACATCTGGTATTGTTTTGTCCGTTTTTGACAAACCAAGTGTTCCATTCATAATCCCCAAAACAAAAAGTAGATTTTCACACACACATCGCTTCATTTAATCACCAATTCAACAAAAAAGAGGGCTTCTTCGTTTTGGAGATAATAGATATTTAAAGAAAAACTCCTCTAAATTTTCAAATATTTTGAATGAATTAACATTTATGTTTTAATGATTTCCTTATTTGATTATAAATACCTTCTGTATCTATTCCACAAACGTGTTGCAGTTCTTTTACAGTTCCATGTTCTATAAATGAATCCGGCAAACCCATTCGTATTATTCTATTGTTATGGTTTACTTTGGTTACATATTCAGCAATCGCAGAACCAAAACCTCCTGTTATAACTCCATCTTCAACGGTTATTACTATTTTATGTTTGCTTATAACTTCTTCTATTAATTGTGTATCCAACGGTTTTAGAAATCTGAAATTATAAAAATCAACATTTATGTTTTCAGTTTTTAATTGTGAAATTGCCTCAAGTGCATTATTTCCTATTGTTCCCAATGAACAAATTGCTATTTGCGCATCGTTGCTACATTCATTTGCACAGCCTTTACCAACAGTTAATATTTTCATTTCATTACGCCAATTTAAATTGTTTCCTCTTCCTCTTGGATAACGGATAGCAAAAGGTTTATTGGTATAAAGAGCGGTGAAGAGCATATCTCTTAATTCCATTTCATTTAAAGGAGCAGCAATGATTATATTTGGTATTGCCCGTAAATAAGCCAAATCAAATGCTCCATGATGTGTTGCTCCGTCTTCTCCTACAAGTCCTGCTCTATCTAAACAAAAGACAACATGAAGATTTTGCAGACAAACATCATGAATTATTTGATCATAAGCTCTTTGCATAAATGAAGAATAAATATTACAGAAAGGTATTAATCCTTTTGCAGCAAAGCCTGCAGCTAAAGTTACAGCGTGTTGTTCTGCAATTCCAACATCAAATGTACGCTCAGGATAAACATCCATCATCTTATCCAAAGAACAACCTGAAAGCATTGCCGGTGTAATTCCAACAATACGATTGTCTATTGCCGCAAGTTCTAACATTGTTTCTCCAAATACATCTTGATATTTCGGAGCAATTTGTGTGTTACGGTTCTCTGCTCTCAATTCTCCCGTATGAGGATTAAATAAACCGGGAGCATGATATGTTGTAGGATTTTTTTCTGCTTGTGGTAGTCCTTTCCCCTTTTTAGTTATTATATGCAATATTTTTGCTCCCTTGATATGTTTTAATGATTTGAGAGTTTTAATCAGGTCATCAACGTCATTACCATTTATTGGTCCGAAATATCTTATACCTAAAGCCTCAAAAAAAGTACTTTTACCGGAAAAAACATATTTTGTTGCCAAAAGAACTTTCTTTACAAAACTTTTATGTTTAGAATATTGCAAAGTATTACCTCCAAGCATATTCCAAATTTTGTTTTTAAGTCTATTATATTTTGCTGAAATAGTTATGCGGGTAAAATATTTGCTTAACCCTCCTACTTGTTTGTCAATAGAAATACCATTATCATTAAGAATTATTAAAAGATTAGCATCGCTTGTTCCTGCATTGTTCAATGCTTCAAAAGCCATTCCTCCTGTCATAGAACCGTCACCTATAACCGCAATGTGAGTATTTTCAGATGATTTATTTAATAAATTATCGGCAATAGCCATTCCAAGAACTGCAGAAATAGATGTTGAAGAGTGACCTGTACCAAAACAATCATATTTACTTTCATCTTTGCGAGGAAAACCACTAATACCTCCAAAAGAACGTATAGTCTTAAAATAATCTTTTCGTCCTGTAAGAACTTTATGAGCATAAGATTGATGTCCAACATCCCATATAAGCGTATCGTCAGGTACATTAAAGACATAATGTAATGCCACACTTAATTCTATCGTTCCAAGAGATGATGCTAAATGACCGGGATTTTCACTTAATACATCCAATATATATTCACGCAATTCCGTACAAAGTTGTGGCAATTTACTTTGAGGTATTTGCTTAATATCATTTGGAAAATTTATATTTTTCAGTAATTCTCCCTGTTTATATTCAGACATATTATAAAGTTCTTTAATTATAAATTGCAAAGGTACATATTTTTTATGTAGATATTTATATAACTTTAATTATTTATCTTTGTTGGCTAAAATAAAAGTGCTATGAATATAAAATATTTTTTTCTTATAGCATCCATTGTTTTATGTACTATGGGATGCAAACACAATTCAAAAATAAAAGCGTACGGTTGGACATGTGAAAATGAACATACTACAATAGACAGCTTGCAAAACTACTTTTCAATGTTAAAAGATCATGGTTTTACTGGAGTATGCCATACATTGAACAGTGATGATATTTCAAAACATGAAAGAGCAGCTCGCATAGCTCATGCTAATGGTCTTGAATATCATGCTTGGCAAATAGGTCTGCTAAATCAAAAAGACAGTGCATTTGGAGTTGTTAATCGTAATGGAGATCATTGTTTTAAGGTTCAAGCTTATGTTTCTGGATATAAATTTATGTGTCCTTCCCGTGAAGATGTTTTTGACTATCTTGCTAAACAATGTACAGCTTTGTGTGCAATACCTGATGTAGATTATATACATTTTGATTTTATTCGTTTTCCTGATGTTATTCTTGCAAGAGGTTTATGGGACAAATATGGACTTGTTATGAACGAAGAATATGATGTTGCCGATTATTGCTATTGTGATATTTGCGTAAATAATTTTAAACAAAAGACGGGAATTGATATTTGCAAAACAAATCGTCCTGATACTTGTAATCTATGGATACAATATCGTTATGATTTAATTACAAATCTTGTTAATCGTCTTTGTGATGTTATTCATAAAGGAGGTAAGAAAGCAAGTGCAGCTGTTTTTCCCGGACCTTCTATTGCAAAAAAACTTGTACGTCAAGAATGGAACAAATGGAATATGGATGCTTTTTTCCCTATGAATTACAATGATTTTTACAATGAGAACGTTAATTGGTTGGGTACAATCGTAAATGAAGAAGTAAAAGCCATAAAGAAAGGGCAACCTCTCTATTCAGGTTTATTCATTTGTAAGGATTGGCAAGCACGTGATACATTTTCAGATCCGGAATTTAAAGGTCTGAGACCTGACGAGATTGGGCAAGCAATAGAATTATCTATTTCAAACGGAGCGAAAGGAGTATGTTTGTTTATGCCGGATAGGATGACCAATGCTCATTGGCAAACATTTGACAGGTTAATGAAAAATAAATAAGATGATGTATTAAAAAGTATGCTGAATAATTTAGACAATAAAATACTAACTTACAATGATAAAAATATCTTACCTTTTAATAACCATTTTGACGTAGTTAAGCAGTTTTTGATTTCACTTAAACAAAAATGATTACTTTGCCTTAAAAAAATAAAATCATAATTGATGATATAAGAACAGTTGTTGTATTCAATAGAAATATTTTGAATATGATTGAATAAACAGTTAATTTTTATTCAGATTATAAACAATATTGCGTATTTCTTTTGCCCATTGTTTTGCAGATTTACTGTTATCAAATGTGGTATATGGAATAGATTTCCCAAAAATTAACCTGATATTTTTCCCCCTTTGTTTAAACATTTCACGAGGCAGCAGTATCATTTCCAAGTTGAACTTCATACCAATAACTTTTCTAATTTTGGTAAAACGATAAAAGAAGTTAGTATTTTTAGCATCACAATAAACAGGAATAATATCTCGCTTGTATTCTATACTTTTTTTGATGAAAGTTGATTTCCATTCCAAATCTTTTATCTCATTATGTTTGAATTTTCGTGATACCATGCCGGCAGGGAAGTAAATTAGAACACTGTTACTTTCAAATGCAGCATTAAGTTTTCCATGGTTTTCAGTATTTTTCCCGTATTTGTTTATTGGCACAAAAACATTTTTAAATTCAGGCAAAGCACACAAAATATCATTAACAGGAAATAACACATCTTCCCTTACTTTTCCTATCTCACTAATTAAAGCTAAACCGTCAGCTCCGCCTAATGGGTGATTACAAATAATCATTGGGCGTCCTGTTGCAGGAATATTTTGAGAATTAACCACAATAACATTTGCCTTAAATTCGTCTTCTATTACTTTTGTAGCAAAGCTTACGCCTTGAATGTTTCTATATTTATAAATTATACTGTTGATTTCATCAAGATGAATAAGATTTTTGAAACCCCGCATCAATGGTTTGGGAATGATTTTTAAAAGCATTTTGTTTTTTGATGCGATAATTCTTTCTAAACTAATGAATCTTTCCGTTATATTATTATTTTGTTGAGACATTTGTTTTTATTTTTGTTTTTACGTTGATTTGTGATAAGTATTTCTTATTTTTCTGCGTCAAACATTCTTTTAATAACAATTAATTTATGGGTATTTAAAGGAAAATCATCTATTCTTACTTTTCCGCAGGAGTGTATAATTTGCTCGTTTCCTAAATATATCCCGGTATGAGATATATTGTTGCTATCATATTCTGAAAAGAAACATAAATCTCCGGCTTTTATGTCTGACTCATTAATAAGACGTCCCTGTTTTGCCTGTTGAGAAGCATCTCTATAAAGTTTAACTCCAATAAAGCGAAAACAAAGTTGTGTAAATCCTGAACAATCTATTCCTAAAATAGATCGTCCTCCCCATAAATAAGGAGCATTTAACAATATTTTGCTTGTAAATATAAGATGTTTTACATTACGATAATAAATATATGATGTTTTTTCTCGTGTTATACTGTAACCATAATCTCCAATGTTGAATGAATATCCTGCAAAAGTAGCTCCTAAAGTAACAGGAATAAGACTGATTGAACCATTTGTCAGGTTAATTTGTTTGATCTTTGTAACAGGTTTGGCACAAAAAATCTTTTTTGTTTTTTTTTGTATATCCAATTCTTTTTCATTTATAGAAATAAATTGTTTGTTGCTAATCCATCCTTCATAGAAATCGTGATGTGTTTTAATTAAACTTCTGTCTTCTTCCGTATCAATAATATCAAAAGTTTCACCAAAAAGTAACTGACTTACAAGTTCTGATGTATTATTTGGCTCTTTTCTCATTGGTATGACAGCCAAATTGCAAAAACCATGTTCCATAACTGTAATATTATATTTTAATAATTATATTTTGTTTGCGTCAATAGCTGCCACTATACGTTCTATTACTCTGTCTTCAACATTGTTTTGAGGATCAAACTTTACTTTCAAATCATAACCAAAAAGTTTTCCAAGAGTTTGATAAAATGTTGCTCGAAAACCCCCTCTCATATCTTTCAATAAATTATAAGAATTGCTGCCTGTTTCTCTATCTATCAACTTCAAAAGAATTTTCCCTTGAGATTTACTTAATTGTTCGAGCGATGAACCAAATCTGTTTTTTATATCGTCTTCTGCCTGTTTCATAAACTTTTTTCTTTGAGAATCATTGTTAGCAGTAGCAAGTTTAGCACTGTATGATTGTAATAATTTACCTGCTTCTTTTGCGTATGGATATGTTTTTTTAACGTTATTGATAAGTTTTTTATATGCTTTGAGTTCTTTGTCAGACAGAGGGCAAGCGTAACCGCTAACATTCAAGGTAGGTAAATAAACGTATGGGATAGTATCCCCTTCAAAAATCGTTGCCATAACCAGATGTTCCTTTTGAGCAAAAGAGCAAACAAAAGCTATAAAACAAATAATAAAAGCAAGTATTTTTTTCATATCTGTTGATATTTAGCAATTAAAACAAAGCAAAGGTAAATAAAAATAAGTAAATAGACTGTTATGCCTTTATTGGGGTCAAAGTATATCATATATTTTCATAACTTTTTACCCTTTTATTTATGTTTTTGCAATGAATTAGATATAGAATTTAAGTTATTTATCTCCTCAAAATTGTTCCAAAACTTTGGAAAGCTCTTTTTTACGCAATCAGGGTTTTCTATTTCTACTTTATTATATATAAAAGAAAGCATAGCAAACGACATTGCTACACGATGATCGTTAAATGTTTTAATGAATGGAATATTTACGGGTTTATAGTGCTGTTGTTGATAAACGGTAATGCTGTTTTCAGAACATTCAATTTTAATTCCAAAACTGGAAAGCAAAGTTATTGCTGAATTTATTCTGTCAGACTCTTTATATTTTAGATTATTTGTATTGTAAAACACTGTTGTCTGTTGTGAAAAAGCAGCGGTAACGATAAGAGGTAAAAACAAGTCAGAACAATTTTGAACATCTATTTCTACTTTGTCTTTTTTCTTAATATCCGAATTATAAGACAGTACAGCATTTTTAGACGTAAATTTTGTTTCGATTCCAAAGTTACGAAATAATATCTCGCAAATACTGTCCCCTTGTAAAGAACTGCGCCGCAGATTTGGAATTACAACCAAACCTTTTTTTCTTAAACCAATTAAACAATAAGCAAAAGATGCAGCAGACCAGTCTTTTTCAATTAGAGTTTGAGGATATTTAATTAAATATTGTGTCATTTTAATATATGGTAAAGAGCTTTGGTGAGTAGAAAAACTTAAATCAAACCCTTTAATATAGTCTTTAATCAACAGTAATGCACTAATTATTTGACTGCTGTACTGTGAAGAAAGATGTAACATATTGTTTTTATCTTCTAAAAATGCTTGTCCCTTAATGTATAATGGGAATAAACATCTGTCACAATGAACAATTTTTGCTCCAATGCTGTTAAGAATTTCGATTAATGGTTTAATTTGTCTGTCTTCCATACGTTTATCTGCTGTTAAAGTCCAGTTTCCATTAGTTATTGTAAGGACAGCAAGCAGGAAACGCAAAGCGGTGGCTGAATTTTTGCAGTCAAATGTGGCTTGTTTTGTTATGTTAGTTGTTTGTAAAGCAGAAGAAATTATTTGAGTATCTTCACTATCAGAGAGATTTTTTAGTTCTAATGTCATACCCTTTTTTTCTAAAAAATATTTTATGACAAGTAAACGATTACTTATACTTTTGGAATATGGAACATCAAAGCATATTTCATCCGGTAAATTGGACGAATCAAAAACAAAACTGCTCATATTGTAACCTTGTTAATAGAAATGCTTCGTTTAGAAAGCTACGTTTAGTCCGATAGAGAAAGGTTTTACCTTTACAAAATCCGTATTAAACATTGATATTAAAGCATATTCCGCAAAAATTTGGAAATGATGAAAAGCAAATCTTAAACTCATATCAATCTTAAAACGATTTACTTCAAAATGGTTGTCTAAACTTACACTGCTGTTCATTTCAGAATTTTTGTTATCAAATTCATTTTTGAAACGATTGTAAATATTCAGCCCGGCAATTACACCAACATTCATTGAAAATTTTTTGTTTTTGCTTTGTATTTCAAAGAAAGCAGGTAGATTTATATACCGATTCACAAGTTTTGCATCTTCAATATAGTGAATATCCACAGGAAAATTAGATAAGGTTGGATCATTTGTTATATCTACAAGAAAATCTACAGGATTTTTCAAATAAAATATACTTGATTCATAGCCTAATCCGATGAAAAAGCCCATATTTGAACAAATAGGTATTTCAATATCAAAGAAATTCCAGCGAAACATCCAGCCTCCTTTAAGTTCATAGTTAAATTTTTTCTCATTAGGGGATTCTATTATCCAATTCTTATATGCAAATTCCAAACCTGCCCATGTAGCTTCAAAATGTTTATCTTTTTTAGAAATGTTTTTAAACGTGTCTTTGAAGTTTTTATAATTATCAATAATGTCATCGCTGTTTTTATCCGGCGGTTCTGTCAAGTCTTTCCAAATATCAACTATTGTATCGTTTATTGAAGGAGTTGTTATCGTGGAACGAGCCTCTGATATTTTTTCTTTTGTTCCGTCCGGTTGAATTTTCCATTTTATAGTTGTAGTTATTTGTGTCTTACTTCCTAAATAGTTGTAATATATACTGTCGGTTGTTTCTGTTATTATTGAATCTTTTTCTTTAGTAACAAGAGTATCGGGAATTGATATAGCATTTGCCATATTAAAGGCAAACAATAAAATAGAGAATATAATAATTCTTTTCATAAATTGGTATTTACAAAAAAAGCTATGCAAATAGCACGTTTGCATAGCTCTCATAAATTTTAATGATATTATTTAATTTCAATAATCAATACACGACTTTTTTCCCAAAACTTTGCAGGATCTGTGATGGTTAGACTTGTAGGTTTCTTTTCTTCACCATTTAAGCGATAAGCAGCCTCAGGTTGAGGAGTGATAATATTTATTTTCTTACCGGGAAGATTGATGTCTGAAATCCTTCTTATGTCAATTCTGTTGTTATCATCTAAATTTGCGTCACCACTCAATAGACTTTTGCGTCCAATACCAAGAAAACCGCCTTCTCTTGTGATAACTCCACGCTCAATCAGTTCTTTTCTTGTACCAATAAACACATAAGCAGTGTTTTTTTCGTCTTCAATCTGCATGATGTGTTGATCTTTTGAAGTGTTTTGTTTGTTCAGGTCGTCAATGTTTTTGTTTAAGTTGATAATTGTTGCTTTTTTTTGCTCCAATTCATTTGTTAAAGCCTGAATCTGTTGTTCCTGTTCAAAAATTCTTGTTTCTAAATTGGTAACAAAGCGTTTCATTGCATCATTATCTTTGGTTGTTGTTGTTATTTTGCGATTCAAAGCGTCAACTTTTGCTTTGTTGCTGCTTAACACTTGACTAATATCAGCAAGTTGAGCCTTAATTTTATTACGCTTGTCTGCAGTCATTTCTCCTGAAGCGTTTTTTAGTTTATTGACATCAACATATTTTGCAGACATTTCGTCTAAACTTTGCTCTATTTCATTTAATTGAGCAAATAAGTCTTCTACTTCCGCATTGCGTTTGTTTAATGCAGCCTGAATAGAATCATTTAATGCTTGTTGAGTTATAAGTTTTTCTTCTAACTCTTTTTTTCCACAAGATGTAATCGCAATAGCAATAATTCCTAATGCTAATAAATACTTTTTCATGATGAATTTGTTTTAATTTATTAATTTATATTCAATTATATTTTTTTACTTTTTTGTATTTAAATTCTGAAATAATTCTCATTTTTAACGCCTTAAAAACGCAAAAATATGCTAATTATTTTTTTGCAAAGGTAAAAATTATTTATCAAAAACAAGTACTTTTGCAACAAAAAAATTAATTTTAAAAGAGAAAAATATGAAAAAAATAATTTTTGCACTAACCATTGCGGGTTCGGATTCGGGAGGAGGTGCAGGAATACAGGCAGATTTGAAAACTTTTTCAGCATTAGGTGTTTTTGGTTGCTCTGCAATTACAGCCGTAACGGCACAAAATACTCTTGGAGTTAGAGATATTCAGGCTATAAATCCAAATATTGTTTCTTCACAAATAGATGCGGTTATGGAAGATTTTGATATTAAAGCTATAAAAACAGGTATGCTTTTTTCAACAGAAAATGTTTTTGCTATAAAAGAATGTTTTCTAAAATATAAACAACTAAACAGAAATTTTAAATTTGTTTTAGATCCGGTTATGATCGCTACTTCCGGCAGCAAACTAATACTGTCTGATACGGCAAAAGCAATTTGTGAACATCTTTTCCCTTTTGCAGATATAATTACCCCTAATATAGATGAGGCGGAAACTTTTCTTAACGCAAAAATTTCAAATGTGGAAGATATGAAATCGGCAGCTCAAAAGTTGAAAATCAAATATAATATAAAATCCGTACTTATAAAAGGCGGACATTTGCAGGGAAAAGATATAACAGATGTTTTGTTTTCAGATAATGGTTTTTCATTTTTCAAAAGTGATAAGATAGATACACACAATACACATGGCACAGGTTGCACACTCTCTTCTGCTATTACCGCCTTTTTAGCAAAGGGACAAAGTATGGAAACAGCGGTTGGCAACGCTAAAACTTATATTACACAAGCAATAGCAACAGCAAAAGATATGAAATTAGGGCATGGACATGGCAGTGTTAATCATTTTTTTTCTTTATTTGCCGAATAACAGAACTTTTAATCAAATAAAAATACAGGAAAACAATTTTTTAGTTTATTAAAAGGCTGCAATAATACGAAATATCTTGATATTTCCAAAATTTTATCAAGTATTCTTGAAATAAATCACTGTTTTTTTAAGAATAAAACAGTGATTTAAAATTTTAAATCAGCAATTTATTATTTTTGCATCTTAATAATTTATGGAAAATAACAGCAAATTTGAACGAAAACTTGGATTTAATGCCATACGAAACAGCATAAAAAATTTTTGTCTCTGTAATGGCGGAAGAAATCTTGTTGATGCAATGTGTTTTATGACGGATTATATTCAAGTAGAATATAATTTGGAACTTACAGAAGAGTTTTGTTCTATATTTTTAACTAATCGCATTTTCCCGGATAAAAATTATTTTGATTTGAGAGAAGAATTTGTGCGTTTGAAAATAGAAGGTACATTCATAGACAAAGTCTCTTTGTTTGATTTTCAACGTTCGTTGCATACCATTTTCTCATGCGTAACTTTTCTTCATAAGAATCAAGAAGTGTTTGTAAATCTTTATGCTCTTACAAACGAAATACAAAATGCTTTCATTGGCGACAAATTTATTATACCTGTGCTGCATCGTTGTGATAAACTGCTTGACAATGAAGGAGAATTTTCGGATTCTGCTTCGCCGGAGTTGCAAAAAATACGTATAACCCGCAGAAACAAAATAAAGGAAATAAATAAACGTATGTTGAGATTACTCTCTGACGCTCGCAGAGAAGGCTGGACAAACAATGAAAGTGAATTAACTTTTCGCAATGGCAGGCAGGTGATACCTGTATCTGCTACACATAAAAAAAGAATACGGGGTTTTGTGATTGATCAATCAGCATCAGGAAATACTTTTTACATAGAACCCGCCGAAGTCTTTGAGTTAAACAACGAAGTTAGAGAACTTGAATTACAGGAAGAGAGAGAAATTATAAACATCCTTACTGAATTTACAGACGAAATCAGACCTTTTATTCCATTTTTGACAGATGCTTATGCTTTTCTTTCGCAGATAGATTTTATAAGAGCAAAGGCTTTATATGCAATTCATATTAAGGCAGGTAAACCAATCATTGAAAAAGAACCGAAAATTTACTGGTTTGAGGCTCGCCATCCTTTATTGGAAGCAAGTCTTAAACATCAAAACAAATCCATTGTCCCTCTTAAAATAGAGCTAAATTCAAAACAGCGTATCTTAATTATTTCAGGTCCTAATGCGGGAGGCAAGTCTGTATGTCTGAAAACGGTTGGTTTGTTACAATATATGTTGCAGTGCGGCATGCTTGTTCCAATGAAAGAGACCTCCGAATCAGGTGTTTTCAGTAACATTTTCATTGATATTGGTGATGAACAGTCGCTTGAAGACGATTTGAGTACTTACTCTTCGCACCTTTTAAATATGAAAACTTTGTGCGAAACGGCAGATGAACGAACCCTTTTTCTAATAGATGAGTGCGGAAGTGGTACAGATCCGCAAGTGGGTGGCTCTATTGCAGAAGCAATTATTGAAGATCTTAACAGTAAACAGGCTTTTGGAGTTGTAACTACCCATTATTCCAACTTGAAACTTTTAGCAGACTATCCAGAAAACAAAAATTCCATTGTGAATGGTGCTATGCTTTTTGACAGGAATAATATGAAACCTCTTTATATTCTTACTATTGGAAAGCCGGGATCAAGTTTTGCATTTGAAATAGCAAGAAATATAGGTTTGCCTGATAGAATTATCTCCAATGCTTTAAAGAAAACAGGAAAAGGAATGAGTGATTACGAAGAGCAGTTGCAGCAATTGGAGGAAGAAAATAATAAATTACAAAAACAGAAAGCAGAGTTTCATATAGCCGATACGCTTTTAGCTTCCACAATAGAAAAATATGAAAAACTTTTAGCAGACATCTCAACGCAGAAAAAAACTATCATTAACGAAGCAAAGCAGAAAGCCGAACAAATAATAGCAGATTCAAACAGGAAAATAGAAAACGTAATATCGGAAATAAGAAGAATAAATGCCGAAAAAGAACAGACTAAACAGATAAGAACAGAACTAAACAAAGAACTCTCAAAAATAAGAACCGAAATCAACACAGAAAATATCAAAAAAGACAATAAGTCTAAAGCGGAATCAAATAATTTAACTGCATGCAGCAATTATTTATCTGACGCATCACCAATTATGTCGGGCGATAGCGTTGTTGTACTATCTGTAAATAAAACAGCTCAAGTTACAAAAGTATCAAAGAATAAGTTGCAGGTAGCATTAGACAATATGGTAATGACATTGCCCATTACCGATGTAAAAAAAATAAAACAGAAGAACAGTAATGCAGTTGTTAAAACAAAACCAGCCGGCAACAACAGAGGCATTATTGCCGAATTAGACAAAAAACGGGCAAGTTATCACTATCAAATAGATTTGCGTGGAGAAAAAGCCGAACAAGCTTTAGCAATGGTAGCAAAACAAATAGACGATACCCGTTTGCTTGGAGAAAGAGAGTTTTCTATTTTGCATGGCACCGGCAATGGAATATTAAAGACGGTGATAAGAGAATACCTTAAAACATCTGTTGATGTGGAAAGTTTTAGAATTGCTCCTTTGGAATTTGGTGGCGAAGGAATAACCTTGGTAACTGTAAGATAAAAATTTTCTACAGCGTTTTTGAAACAAACCATTATTGACATGTGTCTATATAACAGAAATAAGAAATATAAACATAAAAATATTATAGAGATATGAAACGAGTAATTAAATTAAGAAACTTTTTGTTTGCTTTAACTCTTTTGAGTTTTGGATTTGCAAACACAAGTTATGGTCAGGGGACAGCCGCTCCTAATTTTGATTTTTCTTATGGAAATACTTCTTTTTGGCAACTATGGCATCAAACTGTTCCAAACAGCCAAAGTGGTTCAAGTATGGTGTGGAATACGTGGCAAATATCAAGTCCTACACAGACAGATAATGGTAATTCTTCTTTAACAGTATTTAATGTCTTAAGTCTTCCTGCAACTCAAGATCCACATTCCACAGCAGCTAATCCGTTGTATACTTTTCCTACGGGAGAAGGTTTTCAACATGTGTTGAAAATTGGTGCAACCTCCGGTAGTAACGATGGTTTCATGGTAACATATGATATGGATGTTACAGCAGATAATTGTTTAATGACATATTATTATGCAATAGTCTTGGAATCGCCTGGACATGGTGGCTATAATGACCCTGTTTTTCAGATTGAGGTTAAGAGTTTAAGTGGGTCAGGTGTAGAATTAGGACGCGTAGATCCTTGTGCCTTTTTTGAAAAACAATCAAATCCAACAGCAATGGCGGGGGGAGGTTGGTTTACTAATGCAGGATGGGCTTATTCTCAATGGCAGAATGTTGCAATAAATCTTATTGATTATATTGGAGGAAAAGTGAGAGTATGTGTAAGATTATCTGATTGTGCATGGTCGGGACACGGAGGTTATATGTTTTTTGTCGGAAGAGCTCGTCCCGCAAAAATTACAACTAATGTATGTTCGACAGGAGATACAATAGCTGTACTTGTAGCCCCAAATGGTTTTCAAAAATATGAATGGTATTATAACACAGGTTCTAATGCTCCGGAGTATGCTATTGCTGATGGTTCTGCAGTATTTATACCTACAGATGGAACTAATGGAAACGATACTCTTATTATCCGTCAAAACAATGTAAACACTTATCTTGGAGCCGATGGAGAAGGTGAAATATTTGTATGCTTAACTTCTGCTACAACTGGTTCCGTTTGGAATGGAACGCCTGTACCTGCATGCAAAGGATATATTTCCACAACAATAAAGGACGAAAAACCTGTTTTACACTTTACTTTTGATAATCCTGACCATAATCTTAACATACACTTCCATAACAACACAGAAGAAGGTGCTCATAATAATCCTGACGTATATAAATGGGATTTCACATCTGACGGTATTTGGGATGTAACATGGAACAATACTTTAGATACTGCTGGACTCAGAAGCCCGCAATATGTTTTCCCTGCTTGCGGAAATTACGATGTAACTTTGCGGGCAGAGAAACTGCAAACAAATGGAAATATTTGTGGGCAGGAAATGAAGTTGAGTATCAATATTCCTTGCATTGATCTGTCATTTGATTCAATATTGATTTGCATAGGTGATACTACTGTTTTAGTAGCAAGCAATCCTACCGGAAATGTATTAACACCCGGCTATACATGGGCAGATTTACAGGGAAATGACCTTGCTCCGATTAATATAAGCGGCAGACCTGACTGGTTTAAAAAAGGTTATATGGACTCTCTTACCGTTATTGCGACTATTTCTCAACCCGGCAACCCTATTAAAATGAATGATACAGCTTTTATCAATGTTCAATATTTTCCGGAGTTGCTTATAGATGGTGATACTGTGATATGTATAGGAGAAAATTCTACTGTATGGATAACCGATACAACACACACAATAGTTAATTTCCAACTTGTAGGCGAAAGACCGCCTCAATACGGAGCAACACTTACTAACCCTGTTCCAAGTCCAGTTTTACAGATAACTTCTCCTCCTAACGATACTGTGGTTTATATACTTGGTGAAACTGCAATAGGTTGCGTTGTATGGGACAGCATTACAGTAAAGGTGGTAAATCCGGATGTTTCAGAAGATACTACTATTTGTCCGGGAGAACCTGTTGAATTGTGGGGCTACAAAGCTTATGCTTATCACTGGGAATACACAGATACAAACGGTACAGTAGTGGATTTGGGAACAAATCAAAACATAACAGTTAATCCTCTCACAACTACTACTTACAAAATGACTGGTTATGGACCTTCAAACAGACCAACACCATGCAATACAGACAAATTTGTAACCGTACATGTTGATCCTATCCCTGTTCCTACTATTAATTATACACCAAATTATGTTGATGCGTCCAATCCTGTACTGTCTATAACAGATAATTCTCCTTATGGCGTAAGTACTCAATGGGAATTTTCAGACGGATTTACTTCTACCGACAGAAATCTTAATCATAGCTTCACAGATGCAGGTAACGATTCTGTATGGATACAGCTTGTATCTTACAATTCGCTTGGATGCTCCGATTCAACTAAAATATTTATCCCTGTTGAAATATTTGCAGTGTATATTCCTTCTGCATTCACTCCTGATGGAGACGGAATAAACGACAGATTCTTCTTTATAACCTTAAATAAACTTGAAGACGTTACCTTTAACGTTTATAATCGCTGGGGTGGAATAGTATTTTCTTACACTTCCGATGTGTTAGATCCTGATGTTTACAATAAAGACAAAGATGTAATGCTGGAAGCTCTTGGATGGGATGCTAAAAACGTTACAAGTGGAACTTATATTTACCGTTTGCAATACAAAAATAAGGAATCAAAACGCATTATTGATAAAAGCGGAACAATAAATGTTATAAAATAAACTGAAAATTTACTGTCCATTAATTTGAGAATGGAGACTCAACACGAGAGTCTCCATTCTTTTTTATTGTTTTTACAGAAAACCAGCAGCCATACCAAAGTGTTTTACAGCCGTAATTGGAGAACAAAATCGCCCATTTAGATAATATGACTTATAAATCATTTTAATCATAACTTATTGTATTTGAAACTAACACTATCATTTTTAATCAATTAAAAACTATTGTTTCTTATTGTGAAAAAACTTTTACTTTAAAATTAAAACTTTTTGAATCAAAATGCAAAACTTTTAATTCGGAATTAAAACATTTTAAAGTGAAAGTCAAAACTTTTAATTCGGAATTAAAACATTTTTATCGGACTGAAATTTGATTAAAAGACCCCTCAAAAATATTTTTTAATACCAAAATAGCAGTATCTTAAAAAAAATAGTACTTTTGCTAATTCAAATATCTAATTTTTTATGGACAACATAAACGACAGGCAAAAAGATTTGAACTTTTTAGAAGAAATAATAGAAAACGACCTGAAAAGTGGCAAATATAAGCAAATTATTACTCGTTTTCCTCCTGAACCTAATGGGTATCTTCACATTGGACATGCAAAAAGTATATGTTTAAATTTTGGTTTAGCAAAAAAATATGGTGGCAAAACTAATCTTCGTTTTGATGACACCAATCCTGTTAAAGAGGATGTAGAATATGTTGATTCTATAAAGGAAGATATTAGTTGGCTTGGTTTTCAATGGGCAGAAGAACATTATGCTTCCGATTATTTTGAGCAGTTGTATGAATGGGCATGCCTATTAATAACAAAAGGATTAGCTTATGTTGATGACCAAACTCTTGAAGAAATAAGAATTAACAGAGGTACTGTTCAAACTCCCGGTAAAGATTCTCCATATAGAAATCGTTCAGTTGAAGAAAATTTGGACTTGTTTTCACGGATGAAAGCCGGAGAATTTTCTGATGGTGAAAAGATTTTACGTGCAAAAATAGATATGAGTCATTCAAATATGCACATGAGAGACCCTATTTTGTATCGTATTCTTCACAGCGAACACCATCGCACAGGAAACAAATGGTGTATATATCCAATGTATGATTATGCACACGGGCAAAGTGATTCCATAGAAAAGATAACACATTCAATTTGTACTCTTGAATTTGATATTCATCGCCCTCTATACGATTGGTTTATTCAAAAATTGGACATATTTCCTTCCCATCAATATGAATTTGCAAGATTAAATCTTTCTTATACTGTTATGAGTAAAAGAAAACTTCTGCAATTAGTAAAAGAAGGTTATGTAAATGGTTGGGACGATCCGCGAATGCCAACAATAAGTGGTTTTAGAAGAAGAGGTTATACCGCTGAATCAATCCGTGCATTTTGTGATAGTATTGGTGTTGCAAAACGAGACAATCTTATTGATTATTCACGTCTTGAATTTGCATTAAGAGAAGACTTAAATAAAAGTGCTAAAAGAGTAATGGCTGTGTTGAATCCTGTGAAATTAGTTATTGATAACTACTTTTATAATGGCGAAGAAATGCTTGAAGCTATAAATAATCCCGAAGATGAATCGGCAGGCACACGACAGTTATCTTTTTCCAATACATTATATATTGAGAAAGATGATTTTATGGAAAATCCTCCAAATAAATTTTTTCGTTTAGCACCCGGCAAAGAAGTTCGTTTGCGATATGCTTATTTTGTAACTTGTACATCCGTAGAAAAAGATGCAGAAGGAAATATAACTACCATTCATTGTAATTATGATCCGAAATCAAGAGGTGGTAATTCTCCTGACGGACGTAAAGTTAAAGGAACTATTCATTGGGTAAATGCCAAAGATTGTATTAAGGCTGAAGTACGTTTGTTTGACAGACTTTTTACAGAAGAACTTCCTGACAAAACAGAAGAGGGAAAAACATTTTTAGATTATATCAATAAAGATTCATTACAGGTACTTAATAACTGTTTTTTAGAAAAATCTCTTGCTGATGTTAAGCCATTGGATAAATTTCAGTTTGAACGTTTAGGATATTTTTCCGTAGATTACGACAGTAATGAAAAGAAATTGGTATTTAATCGTGCTTGTACTTTAAAAGATTCGTGGATAAAAAGCAATAATAGTTGAATTATAAATAAAAAAATAAAATCTATATGAAAAAAATAGTTTCTGTTTCAATAATAATAGTTTCTTTTTTGCTTGTTTTTGCAAATGGGAGTGCTTTTGCTCAGCGACATCGTCTTACAAATGGCGAACCTTATGATATTTTTATGAGTATAAGACCTTATTATATGGTTGTTCAAGGAGATTTATCTAAAAACTATGAATGGGGAGTCGGTGGTAATTTACTTTTGGAATTTCAATTACAAGATATAAAATTAAGTGCAGGATTAGAAATAGGCTATAATTATTTTTATCCGAAAACTTATAAAGTAGATTTTTTACCTCGTAAATACCTTTGGTCTGCAAGTCAAATTCCATTAACTTTGTTTTGCAATTATTATTTTACTAAAAATGAAAAATTAAAACCATATATTGGGTTAGGATTAAGCACAGTTTATGGCAAATATGACTACTCTTTGTCAAATGAAAAAAATATGTCGGTAGAATTTGGATATTATTTACGTGATTATGAAGGGCAAAGTGGTTGGCATTTCGGTTTTGTTCCACGTCTTGGTTTTATGTTTTCACTCGACCACAAAAATGCTTTTGGTTTTGAATTAGGTTATCAATACTATTTTTCTAATGGAAATATGGAACAAATGCAAAATTTCACAGCAGGGCTTAATTATACGTTTATTATAGATTAGTTTTTTACGAACTTTTCTTATAATTTATATTTATTTATGATATTCCCATCTATTTAAGTACAGTTATCTCATTAAATTTGTTTGTATATTTATGATAAAAGGTAGAGAAAATAAGCCACATATAGGAATTTTCGGACGTTGTAATGCAGGAAAAAGTTCATTAATTAATGCTATAGCAGGACAATCTGTTTCTATTGTTAGTGAGATTGCAGGAACAACAACTGACAGCGTAAAGAAAAC
This sequence comes from Bacteroidales bacterium, assembly GCA_031272245.1. GTDB lineage: Bacteria > Bacteroidota > Bacteroidia > Bacteroidales > P3 > JAISGN01. The sequence continues at coordinate 2,000 of JAISUE010000051.1, read as the reverse complement.
CATGGAAATAAAAGGAATAGGTGCTGTAGTTCTTATAGATACTGCAGGATTAGACGATACATCTCTACTTGGACAACAGAGAATTGAGAGAACTATGGAAACTTTTGCTCAAATAGACTTGGCTATTCTCATTATTACCGAAAATAATTTTGATTTGCCTGAACTTAAATTCATTGAACAATGTAAAAAATTAGATATACCTTATATTGTTGTAGGCAATAAAAAAGATATTTTTTCTCTTTCAGATGAAATAAAAAATAAATTAGCGACAAATAAAATCAATTCATTTATTGAAGTATCAGCATTTAATAAACAGGATATAGAAATTCTTACAGAAGAGATACGCAAAGCTGTTCCTGCTACATCTTATCAGCAAAAGAAAATTTTAGATGACATAATCACTCCCCGTTCTGTTGTTTTACTTGTTACTCCTATTGACTCTTCTGCACCGGAAGGTAGAATGATATTGCCACAAGTACAGCTTATCAGAAATGTTTTAGATAATAATTCTATAAATATAGTTGTAAAAGAAACTGAACTTGAATATACTTTGACAAATGTATATCCACATCCTGCAATAGTGATAACCGATTCACAAGCATTTGAATTTGTGTCTCGCATTGTACCTGAAACAATACCACTAACAAGTTTTTCTATTATTCTTGCAAAAGTCAAAGGATGTTTTAATCAGTATTTGAAAGGAACGCCATTTATAGACAAATTGCAAGACAATGACCGCATCTTAATGCTTGAAAGTTGTTCACATCAACCTACTTGTGAGGATATAGGGCGAGTAAAATTACCTGCATGGCTAAAAAAATACACAGGTAAATCATTAACTTTTGATGCTGTTGCGGGTTTATCTCAAATAGAACGTCCTGTTTCTGATTATGCAATGGTTATTCAATGTGGTGGCTGTATGGTAACACATAAACAATTAACATCTCGCTTATTTCCTTTTATAGAAGCCAATATTCCTGTAAGTAATTACGGACTTGCAATAGCATATATAAACAATATATTTTACCGAGCAACATCTATGTTTCCTATTAATTAAGATTAAGAATAAAACAAATGAATAAACATTTTACAAGATTTCAAAAAGGAATCTAAAACACTTGATTTTTGTTTGTAAAAACGAAGATTTGTGAAATAATTATCAACATATTTATATACATTATCAAATGTAAAAAGGGGATAATTATTAATTACCACCTAAAATTTAATATATACTTGTACGAATGTTTGTTTCTAAAGAATAAAGTTATAAGAACAAATTAAATCCAACTGTAAATAAATTTACTTTAAATTTATCTAATGTTTCAAACATCAATACATTTCATATTCCCATCCGGATAATTGTTATGATAAAGTTCTTATATGAACTATTTTTTAATACTTCATATATTAAAAATAGATTAACTGAAAATATAACAATAAGCCCGACGAATCTAATTATATCGGGCTTATTGATTGATAAGAAGTTAATGTTTATGTTTACCAACTAACATTTGATAAGTAAAAGGGTCTATATAGAGACCATAATATATGCCATTTTCAAATTTTGAAATAACATAATTTCCTGCATCTAATTGTTCTTTTTGCCATTTACAAAAATCATCATAATTATCAGTATTATAGCCGCCAATACCTTTTTCTAAAAATTTCATTGTCATTTTAGAATAAAGTTCTGAAGAGCAGTCAAGTAGGGAATAAGAACATTCATTATTTTTAACATCTAAATACGTTACAATATAAATGTCACTTGACCTCAAAAGAAAATTAAAAGCACTTAATAATTCATTGGAATATTGTTGATTTAATGTTAATATATCAAAATTAACACTTTCTATTTTTTGTGAGTTAGTATTATTATTTTCATCTTTTTCATTGCAAGCGTTGAACATTATAGTCCCGCTTATTATCGCTACGATTAATGTAGCTTTTATAAATACATTTTTCATGATTTTTTTATTATATTTATATTTTTTCCTTACTTC
>JAISUE010000040.1 GCA_031272245.1 Bacteroidales bacterium | reverse complement strand
TCACGAAAATAAGATTTTTATGTAGGTTAATAATAAATTTACGAAATGCGGTAAAAGAATGATTTAAGCAAATAAACAGTTTAACGATATACGCAATATAACTGCCTGAAAACGAGGCGATTGCCCCCCCATGAAAGCCTGTCAGGGAGAGAACGTGCGTCTAATGCCCGTTTCTGTGCTTTTAATAGCGTATTTATATTATGTTTATTCATTATTTTTACTTTGAGGTTGCAAATATACAAAAAATTAACATACAAACAAAATGATTATTTTATTCTTAATATATATTTACCATTCCTTATCGTATTCCGAAAAAGTTTTTTCTTCTTTTAATTCTTTTTGATATGCAGAACAATCTATAGTAACATTTAAATCTTTTGGTATCGGAAAATCCCCATTATAGAAATTAAGTTTTTTATCTTTTTCACACTTCTGCATAAACAATCCATAAACAGGCAACGCCATTGCAGCACCCTGTCCCATAGCCATAGAACGAAAATGTATGGAACGCAATTCTCCTCCAACCCATATAGCAGTGGATAAATGCGGATTCAATCCTATGAACCATCCATCCGAATTATTATCTGTTGTACCTGTTTTTCCTGCAATTATACTTTTCAAACCGTAACGATAACGCAGTCTTGCTCCCGTACCTCCATCAACAACACCTTTCATTAACTCCACAGTTAAATAGGCAGTTTGAGGAGTAATAGCAGCATTTACTTGTGAAGAAAAAGTTTCAAGCACCATTCCTTTGTTATCTGTTATTTTTGTTATGAAAACAGGTTCAATGTGAGAACCTTTATTTACAAACGTAGACATTGCAGAAGCCATTTCCATTACAGACAAATCACTTGTACCAAGACATATTGAAGGATAAGCATCCATCGGAGTTTTAATACCCATATTATGTGCAAGAGCAACTACTGCAGCAGGAGTAGTATAGTTTTTTATAAGATTGGCAGAAATGTAATTTACCGAATTAGCCAAAGCCCATTTAAGTGTAACCTTTTCTCCTTCACGAGCATGATTGGAATTCTGTGGCGACCAATTATCATAATCTTCAAAGACAACAGGTACATTCTCAATTTCAAAACAAGGAGAAAGTTCACTATCATTAATTGCAGAGGCATAAACAAAAGGTTTAAAGGTAGAACCTACTTGTCTGCGTCCTAATGTAGCATTATCAAACTTAAAATTCTTATAATTAGTACCTCCAACATAAACTTTAACATATCCTGTTTGAGGTTCTATGCTAACCATACCCGTATTCAGAAATGATTTATAATAACGCAAAGAATCCCATGGACTCATTAAGGTATCAATATCACCATTATATGAGAAAACTCTCATTTTAACTTTTTTATCAAATTCTTTTCTTATTTCATTATCACTTAAACCATCTTCTTTCAAATCCCTGTAACGTTTGGATGATTTCATTGCTGCTATGTAATATTGTTGAATATCTTTGTCTGAAATACCTGTAAATGGTGCTTGCTTATATCCTTTAAGGCTTTTGAAAAATTCCTTTTGCAAATAAGTAAAATGTTCTTGCACTGCCTCTTCTGCATATTTTTGCATACGATAATCAATAGTTGTATAAATTCTTAATCCATCTTTATGTACATCGTAGTTACTGCCATCCGGTTTATAATGTGTTTTACACCAGTTTTTCATATAATTTCTAACCATTTCTCTAAAATAAGTAGCAATCCCTTCGTCATGTGTTTGAGGATGATAATCCAATTTTATATTTATTGCACTGATACTGTCACAAGTTTGCTTGGATAAGTAACCATATTTATTCATTTGTGCAAGCACAGTGTTACGTCTATTAAAAGCTTTTTCCGGATTTCTTACAGGATTAAATGCCGTTGGCGCTTTCAAAAGTCCTACAAGAATAGCACTTTGTTCAATATTTAATTTGTTTGGTGTAGTAAAGAAAAACGTCTTTGCTGCCGTCTTTATTCCAAAAGCATTATTTCCAAAATCAACAGTATTCAGATACATTGCCAATATCTCATCTTTTGAATAATTTCTTTCCAATTTCACAGCAACAATCCACTCTTTAAATTTAGCATATATGGTTCCAAGTTTTGATTTTCTTTCACGAGGAAACAAATTTTTAGCCAACTGTTGCGTAAGCGTACTGCCACCTCCTGACGAACGTTTTTGTCCTACAACTGTTTTACCTAACACACGAAACAGTGATCGCATATCTATACCACTATGTGAACGAAACCTCGCATCTTCTGTTGCTAAAAGTGCATTTATCAGATTTGGTGAAAGGTCTGCATAATTGATATTAGAACGATTTTGAAGTCCTATATAACCTAAAATCTCTCCATCTGCCGAATAAACTTCCGAAGCAAGATTTGATTTTGGATTTTCCAACTGCTCAAACGAAGGCATAAAACCTAACCAACCCAAAGAAAGACAACAGAAAAATAAAAACATAAACGTAACAAAGCAAACAAAAATTTGCCACATTCTTTTAACATATCGTTTATATTGAGCCTCTTTCTGTTCCTGTTTTAAGGTTTTGTGTTCCATATTTTATTATTTTTTGAGTGAAAAACTATGAGCAAAGGTATAAAAACAAACTAAAAGTTACTAAAAATAGAAACGTTATGTAACATTATGACTATTAACAACAATAAAGTATTGAAACTATTCGCATGATATTGACAACACAGAAAATAAATATAAACATAATTAATTATCACTGCGTTTTGCATTACGAGCAATAGAATAAAAAACTTCATCCATTGTTGTAACATTAAAAATTTGTTTCAATTTTTGCGGAGTATCCAAAGCTACTATTTTTCCATCCACCATCAACGAAATACGATCGCAATATTCGGCTTCGTCCATATAATGAGTTGTAACAAAAATCGTAATCCCTTTTTCTGACGATTCATAAATAAGTTCCCAAAAATTACGGCGTGTTATAGGATCTACACCTCCTGTCGGCTCATCAAGAAAAACTACTTTGGGAGTATGAAAAACCGCAACACTAAAAGCCAATTTTTGTTTCCACCCAAGAGGAAGTGATTTTACTCTAACATTTTTTTCATTCATAAAACCTAAACGATTTAATAATTCATCTGTTTTATGTTCTATATCTTTACGTTTCATTCCATAAATTCCGCCAAACAACTTTATATTTTCTTTAACACTCAAATCTTCATAAAGAGAAAACTTTTGACTCATATAACCTATTGTAGCTTTTATCTTATTGGGGTCTTTACGTAAATCATATCCTGCAACAAAAGCTTCGCCGGCAGTAGGTTTACTTAAAGCACACAACATTTTCATTGCAGTTGTTTTTCCCGCTCCATTAGCCCCAAGAAAACCAAATATTTCCCCTTTCTTTACCTCAAAACTTATATCATCTACTGCTTTGAAATCACCAAAATATTTACAAAGATTTTTGACTTCAATAACATTTTCTTTTGTATTCATAATTCATTTTATCTATTTAGTAGCAAAGATACAATTTTTCATACTTTTGTTCTTTAATATATAAAGATTTTCTTTCTTATGACACAAACAACACATACAAAAACAATAGCATTTCATACATTAGGCTGTAAATTAAACTTTGCCGAAAGTTCGGATTTATTAAAAAAATTCACTCTTAACGGATATACACAAATTGATTTTCACGAAAAAGCTGATGTTTATGTTATAAACACATGTTCAGTTACGCAAATTGCCGAAAAAAAATGCCGTAATGCTATTCGTCAAGCCTCTCATTTAAATCCAAAAGCTTTAATCGCCGTTATAGGATGCTTTGCCACATTGCGACCGAAAGAAATTCAGCAGATAGAAGGCGTAGATATTATCTTGGGAAATGAAGAAAAACACAAATTATATGATTACGTTAGCCAAAATGATATAGAATGGTTAAATACGGTTTCAACCAATAATGAAAATGTAAGCAATACACCTATAAATATAAATAATAATATTATTGCCTCGTCAGCAGAAGATAGAACACGATGTTTTTTGAAAATTCAAGACGGTTGTGACTATTTTTGTTCTTATTGCACTATTCCCTACGCTCGTGGGCGTTCCCGCTCTGCAAAAATATCCGAAGTTATTGACGTTATAAAAAAAATAGAAGATGAAGGAAAAAAAGAAATTATTCTATCCGGAATAAATATAGGTACATTTGGAAAAACAAATGGAGAAACTTTCTTTGATTTAATTAAAGCATTAGAAGTTCAAACTAATATAGAGCGTTATAGAATCTCAAGTATAGAACCCAATTTACTTACAGAGGAAATGATAGATTTTATTGCAGAATCTCGATCTTTTTTACCGCATTTTCATATCCCTTTACAAGCAGGAACTGATTTTCTTTTAACAGCAATGAAAAGAAAATATGATACACACTTTTTTTCTGAACGATTGCATTATATACATTCAAAATTACCACAAGCATTTATTGCTGCTGATGTTATCGTAGGCTTTTGTGGAGAAACAGAAGTTGAATTTGAAAAATCAAAAACATTTATTGAAAATCTTGAACCTCTGTCTGCATTACATGTATTCACATATTCTGAAAGACCTAACACATTTTCCGTAAATCTTACAGGCAAAGTTCCACATTATATACGCAAACAACGAAGCTTTTCTTTACAGAAAGTTTCTCAAAAAAAGAAATTGCATTTTTATAATCGCAATTCCGAAACACGTCATAAGGTCTTATGGGAATCAAATAATGATTGTGGTTATATGTACGGCTTTACCGATAATTATATTCGCGTTTGCAAACCATTTAATGCTGATTCTGTTAATACAATAGAAGAAATAAAATTAGAAAACCTTGATATGGAAAAAATGATGTTTGTTTTAAATGGTTAATCTTTATCGTTCATAATAAAATACTGCATCACTTTAACAACAATGCTTTACTCTTAAAGTATCAATTATTATACCTGTCTATAATTTTTTGATTTTTTTATGAGAAAACACTATTTCTTTCATAAAAAAACAAAGATTTAGTAATGAAAAATGAAGATAAATAATATTTAGTTTTTGTAAGTAAAAAAATCAACCTTTCAAACACATTTTAACTATTTATCAAAATTCTTTTTATTTATCCGTAAAAAAACTATTTAATACGATAATAAAGATATTAAATAATTAAATGAATTAGATTGATATAATAAATCTATTAAAATAATAGAACAGAATTTGAAAAATAATTGTACTTTTGCCACATTTTAGAACACGTAGTTTCATAAAGTGTTCTTAATAATATAATAAATAAAGTATGCAATGAAAATTCTTAAAGATTTATCAGCAAAATACAATAACATATTTGCAGTCGCAAAACACTTTTTAGAATCAATATTAATCATTATGATACTGTTTGCCTGCAAAAGTTCTCAACATAATACTGAAATTGTACAATATTCCAAAGAACAATTAAATATCTATGACTTGTTATTACAGGCAGAAACAGCGTATGAAACAGGGAATACTGCTGAAGCATTAAAAATTTACAAAAATGTTTTAACCCTTGATACTAAACTCGCAAATGCTTACAACAGAATCAGCCTGATTTACTTTGAACAGCAAAATTATGAACAGGCTATTGAATACGCAAAAAAAAGTATTGAATTGTCAAATAAAAATATATGGTATAGAATTCAGCTCGCAAAAATGTATTATGTTCTGGGTTCTTTTCCTAAATCAGCTGAAATTTATGAGCAAATTCTTAAAATATATCCGGATAAATTAGACATGTATCAATCACTTGTTGAGGTTTATCAAGCTGCACAGGATTATGATAATATGATACGTACTTTAGACAGAATTGAAACAAAATGGGGAGTAACGGAAGAAGTATGTTTAACAAAATTCTCTCTTTACAATATGCAGGGAAAACATGAAAATGCGGAAAAAGAAGTTGAAAAACTTGCAAAACAATATCCTAACGACAGTAAATACAATTCAATGCTTGCTGAAATGGCTATGCAGGTAAAAAATTATAATAAAGCTTTTTCGTATTACAAACAGGTAGAAAAATCAAATCCTGATGATGCTTTTGTACAGATAGCATTAGCTAATTATTATCTGCAACAAAAGAATAAAACACTTTGTTATGAATACCTGATGCGTGCCTGTAAAAACACAGGACTTGATGCAAATACCAAATTACAAGTATTAGTTTCTGTTTATGGTGACGGAGTGGATGAAAACAGAGAAGATTTTGAGAGATTTTTCTCTTTATTACAGGAAATAAGCTATGTAAATAATGATAATGCTCAAGTCTGGTCTTTGCTATCAACAGGCTATTTAAGAAAAAATGATTTTGAAAATGCTGCCATATCTATTAAAAAATCATTAGAATTAGGCAATAAAAATTATGATTTATATGAACATCTGCTATTTGCTCAATCCGCACTATCTAATAATGAAGCAAATTTTGACAGTGTTATTAACGTTGCAAATAAAACAATAGAATTATATCCTGAACAGCCCCTTCCATACCTATTTAAAGGCGTTAATCTAATGCTTAAACAAGAATATTCGGAAGCAATAATAACTTTGCATAAAGGTGAAAAATTGATATATAATAACAACCCTGTAAAAATAGATTTTTATGCTAATTTGGGAGAAACTTACTATAAGGTTGGAAATTATGACAGCAGTGATTATTACTTTGAAAAAACTTTTGAATTAGATTCGTCTCAATATACATCTATGAATAATTACGCTTATTATCTCTCACTTCGCAATACAAAACTTGATAGAGCAGAAGAATTAGCAAAAAAAGTAGTCAATCTGTTTCCGGAAAATCATATTTATGTTGATACATACGCTTGGATTTTATATCAAAAGGGACGTTTTGCCGAAGCAAAATCGCTTATGGATAACGTTTTACATACAAAAGATAAATGGTCAGCAACAGAAACAGAACATTATAAGGCAATAATAAACGCATTAGAAAAGAAATGAAAATAAAATTATTTTACTTTCTATTAGTTATAACATTGTTTTCTTCGTGCAACATTCAAAAAATGCGGCACAACAATGTAAAAGTTGAAAACAATCAATCATTAAAGAGTTATACTGCTAAAATATCCGGGGTATTTAATTCTATTCCTTTTTCAGGTACATTAAGATTACAAAAGGATTCTGTAATTTGGGTATCGGTTTCAAGTCTTGGATTTGAAGTAGCACGACTTCTCTTACGAGAAGATTCTGTTTTTGCCTTAAATAAATTGGAAAAAGAAGTTTTAATTGGTGATTATAAAACATTTGAAAAACAATTTGGACTGCCATTATCCTTTTCCATTGCACAAAAAGCATTATTAGATACATCGGCAAACACTTATAATTCTGCACAACAGCAAATAGAAATAGAATTTTTACCAAAAGGCGTAACTACAATAGAACATTATGCTTTTCCTCAACAACTGACAACAAAAGCAAAATTAAGAAACAAAAGCAAAGAGATAATAATTAAGTTTAGTAATCAACAAGTAAACCTTCCTATACAAACTCCATTTTCCATTCCGGATAATTATACACATATAAACTAAATTTGATAACATTTGAAAAAAATATGCGGTGGCAGCAAGAGTTAAGCAAACAGGAAAAGAGTTAAATAAAAGAGAAAAATGGTGACAGGCAATTTTATACTTAATATTACTGCTACGGGAACTCCCGTAAAATTCGCAGAATAAAATTTCACCTTACCGAGATGTTAGACGAGCGGCAATTTGAAAGACTTTTGACCATTTTCCCAAATGACATTGCTCCCGAGTTGAAGGAAGCATTCGGAGAGAACACTAACCTTATCTGTTTGAAAAAAGGAGACACCGTTTTTGAAGAAAGCGACTCCATGTTCAAAGGTTATTATATTGTCAGCGGAAGTTGCGTACGTTATGTGATAAGTCCTTCGGGCGATGAGCGGGCTATAATGTTCCATACCGAAGATTTCCTGCAGATGCTCGGCAATATGCATATCAAAAGCGATAATTCATCAGTCCATTACTACATTAAGGCGAACCAAAACACCGAAATCTTTGAGTTCAACATGCATGAAATCCAAAAATACGCTCTTTACGACAAGACCTACGCTTTATTCGCCATTCAAAAGTTGGTACGGATATTTGCAATCCAAAATCAAATACTCAATCACCTGACAGGGCTTTCGAGTGAAGATTTTTTGAAATGGTTCATCAAAAATTACGCTTTTATTTTTCAGCGTTTCAGCAGCAAAGACATTGCAAGTTTTATGAATGTTACACCTACATGGTTCTCCCTTTTGAAACGAAAACTCTCCTGAAAATT
>JAISUE010000080.1 GCA_031272245.1 Bacteroidales bacterium | reverse complement strand
GGATAAGGTGTATTATAGTTCAAATCAACAAAGTCTTCACCAAATGGCATATAAGCAAGTTTTTGTGTTATTTGTGCCGAATCATTAACAATATAACTGGTGCTTCCCAAATGGTCTGTCAAATAGTAATAATGCGGTTCATTTGGAATAATTATTGGCTCATTTGATTGAACCGTAAGTTCATACAGATTATCTGTTTGAATATTCACTGTCATATTTGGAAGACAATTTGTGAAAGTACTTTGCAAACCTTCATTTTGATTGTTTATCTGTGTCTCATAATCATCTACTATCGGCTCAACTAAGTCCTGAGTCCCATTAAATCCGCCGCCTCCAATAGCACTGGCAATTCTTCTGCCTTCTTCATAGTAATGTTTGGTGTATTCCTTATTGTTAATAGTAACAAGTGCCGAAGCATACAACACCTGATTATTCAAAACAGGAATATTTGCATTGCCGCCATTAACCCATACATTAACATACTCTCCTGTCAATTTAAGATTCCTGTCGCCACTCGCAGCATAATTATAAAAAACCGGTGTTTGATAGCCATGAGCAGCTTGAAGACGATTATCTTCCGTCCAACAAAAACGACCTATATTATGACCGTCTTTATTGTGCATAAGCATATTGCCCTTAATATCCCACTTCATTTCTCATCAGTTATTTATGCATCATTATTATATTATTTCTTTGCAAAATGTATTTTTATCAAAAAAATAAACAAAAACTCTGCTAATTGATACCGCAAATGTAATAATTTATTTTTAAATATTCAAAGAAAAAAAATCTAAAGAATTTTAGATTTTTTATAAATATGAGAAAAATTCTACTTTGATTATTATATTGATAATAATATAAACAAAGTATATTCAAAATATCAAAAATTATTTTTCACAAGAAAAATTGCTATTTTGTTTAATTATAAATTATAGTTTTAGCTGTCATTCATATTATTTTTGCATATAATATTTGGTGGGTTCTACACCAAAACCAAAAAGAGCAAAATCCCCAAGACATGGATCATTTGGAAATATTTGTAAAAGAAATTTTGTTATCTGTTCAGCTGTCTTCATATCTACAACGTTACGATTAGTTATATTAAGATTTTTAGCGACCTGATAAACATGCGTATCTACGGGAATAATTAATTGTGAAGGGGTTAAAATGTTCCATATCCCTAAATCAACATCTCCTTCTTTTCTAACAAGCCATCTTAATAACATACATAACCGTTTACATGCAGATTTGTTATCTTTAGGAATACCATTTACATTTTGAAATTTTATGTTAAAGTATTTCAAAACATTCTCAAATGTTTTTTCGTTTATATATTTTTTTATATCATCTTCCATGCTTTGATTATTAGAATAAATATCACTAAGAACTGAACAAAGAGAAAAAAAATCATTTTTCTTATAAAAGCGATACAACGAAGAAAAATCATTTTCGTAATGTTGATAATGTTTACTCTTTATATAGTCCGTAGGACTTGGAATAAAATCTTTATGGATAATATTAAGAACTTTGATAAATGATTTTCTATTTCCGTAAGCTAACCAAGACGCAATAAAAGCTGATATTTCAATATCTGTTTTATTCACATAACGATGAGGAAATTGAACAGGGTCGTCAGTAATAAAAGATGCAGTATGATAAGCAGCAACATAGTCAAAAAGTTTCTTTTTTATTTCATTTGAAATGCAAACATTTGTGTTCATAAATAGCAATATTTTTTATATTATTAGTAATATTTATTTTGTTTGTTTTGTTATTGCTTCATAAATAAGAGAACTAATATCAGTACGAATATTCATAGTTGCAAGCTTATTATTTGTTGCATCAGGATAAACTCTGTTAGAAATAAAAACATAAATTAAATTATATTCAGGGTCAATCCAAAAATAAGTACCGGTAAAACCACTATGACCAAAGCTTTTTTGAGATGCAAAAGGAGAACAATGTGTTGATTTATCTTTAATAAAAGGTTTATCAAAACCTAATGCACGACGATTCCCTTTCTTTTCAAAATAACGCTTATTAAATATTTCTAACGTTTGAGGTTCAATATACTGTACTCCTTTATATTTTCCGCAAAGTAACACTTCACACAAAGCAGTAACTTCTTTTGCCGTAGAGAATAAACCCGCATGTCCAGCAATTCCATTCATAAGAGTTGCAGTTTGATCATGAACTTTCCCACTAACAAGTGTTTTTCTCCATAAAGTGTCCCGTTCCGTTGGTGCAAAAAGACTATCAGAAATTTTATTTTGAGGATTAAATGCTGTGTAATCAAGTCCCATTGGTTCATAAAAATTCTCCTTTGCAAATTCATCAAGTGATTGTTCGCTAACTTTTTCAACCAAATCTCCAAGCAAAATAAAACCCAAATCACTATATACATATTTATTTTTTTCTCCTAAATCACTTTCTATTATTTTTTTCAATACATAATCTTTGTTAAACTTATATTTCAAAGAATCCTCAGCTTGCATTTGCTCTTTATAAAAAGGATACCATGCTTTTAATTGTGCATAATGAGAAAGAGTTTCTTTAATAGTAATCTTTGCTTTGTTTGTTTTTTTCAAATATGGCAAATAATCTGACAGTTTATCATTAATATTTATTTTTTTTTCTTCATATAACTTCATAATGGAAATGGTTGTTGCAAGTATTTTTGTAACGGAAGCCAAATCATAAGTAGTACTGTCAGAAACTTTTTGAATAGAATCGTATGTTTGATAACCATAATTGCGATAAAATACTAAAGAACTGTCTTTAAATACTGCTATTTGACAACCCGGATATGCTTTTTTCTTTATTCCCAAATTAGCTATAGAATCAATTTTACGAAATTTATCCACATCCAACCCAGCTTTTTCAACTGAAAAATAATCATATTCTATCGGTTTTTCTTTATAACTATCTCCAACTTTATATTTTTCCGATGCGGTGACAGGTAAAGATGCTGTATAATATTTTTTTTCCATTAAAGCGTTCCCAACTGCTTTTTGTAACAAGGCATTTGTTTGATATGCAACTACAATGGCATTAAAATTAATACTGTCAAAAGATTTCAAAACATAAGGATTTGCAAAAAGCAACAAAATAATATTTTTATGTGTTTTTGCAATACTATCAATAGAGGCAACAACAAATGAAGAAACTCCATAATTTGTTGCTGCAGTTTGCGAAATAGAACCACCTACAGCAATAAAAATAGGTGTATTTGTATCAAGAGCATTTATATTCTCTACTATTTTAACTGCACAATGTTTGCTTATAACAGCAACAAGGGTATCAAGTTTTGAATCACTATAAATTAAAAAATTAAGAGTATCTGCTTTTATCGGCAGAATATTATCTTTATTGTTAAGAAGAGTAAGTACTGAATATGATAAAAGACTGTCTATTTCATTTGCTTTTTCGATAACATTATCAGACATTACCAATGTTTCATCGGAAAACAATCCCATATCATATTTCCACTCTATAATTTTTTTACATTTTTTATCTATTAATTCTTCATTGATTCTGTTTTCTTCCACAGCTTTTCTAATTGCATTTGCTGCTTCATAACAATTTTCAGGCATTAACAACACATCTACTCCCGCTATCACTGCCATAACTGCTGCCTCTCCACTACCATAATATTTTGTTATACCTTTCATATTCAAACCATCGGTAAACACAAGTCCCTTAAACTTCAAATCATTAATAAGATAATCATTTATAATTTTTGAATTTAAAGATGTAGGAAGTATTTTCGTTGTATCATTCTCTACATTTTCAAAAGCAGGAATAGACAGATGAGCAACCATTATTCCCCAAAGTCCTTTACTTATATTATATTTGAAAGGAAAAACATCAACACTGTCAATAAAACTCTTACTGTGAGTTATCAAAGGAAGGTCTAAATGCGAATCAGTTTCCGTATCACCATGACCCGGAAAATGTTTTGCAACAGCCATAACACCTTGACTTTGCATACCTTTAATATAATAGTGAGATAAAATAGTTACTTTTTCTTTGTTTTCTCCAAAAGAACGAGAGTTAATAATTGGATTTTGCCAATTAAGATTTATATCCAATGAAGGAGCAAAATTAATTTGTATACCCAAATTTTTAAGCTGTTGAGCAATATTAATCCCCATTTCATATAATAATAATGTATCTTTAAAATCCAATGCTCCCAAAGCTAAAGCTCTTGGAAAAGAATATCCATCACTTAATCGCATTCCTGTTCCCCATTCTGCATCAATAGCAAAAAAAAGAGGTATTTTGGATTTAGTATTAAATGTTTTTGTCAAACTTGCAACTGCAGTCTGTGTTCCTTTGAAAAAACATACGCCACCTATTTTACAAGAATCTATCATCTTTCCTACATTATTTATATTGGCTTTTCCTGTCTCACTATCGGCGGCAACCATAATTATCTGTCCAATTTTTTCTTCCAATGACATCTTTTGTATTAAATGACTAACAAATTGTGCCTTTCCTTTTCGCTCTTTAATACAATTTTGAGATATAAGAGAAAAAGAAAAAATAGAAAGAAAAAGAAAAAAAATTATTTTACATTTCATATAAATTTCTTGATTAACAATGGTAAAAATAAGAGCCTGATGATAAATTATCAGGCTCTTTCTTATTTATTATTTCTGTAGAAAAGTTTTTAATTAGATTATGTTTGCCAAAATTTCAACTAAATCACATACACGATTTGAATATCCATTTTCATTATCGTACCATGAAACAACTTTAACCATATTATCCCCCAAAACCATTGTAAGCTTAGAATCAAAAATTGACGAATGAGTATTACCAACAATATCTATACTTACAATAGAGTCTTCTGTATATTCTAAAATTCCTTTTAAATATGTTTCAGAAGCTTCTTTCATAGCGGCATTAACTTCCTCTTTTGTTACGTTTTTTTCCAATTCAACTGTTAAATCAACCACTGAGCCGTCTGGTGTAGGAACACGCATTGACAATCCGTCAAGTTTTCCTTTTAATTCTGGAATAACTAACCCAACTGCTTTTGCTGCCCCTGTTGATGTTGGAATAATAGAAACTGCAGCTGCTCTTGCTCTGCGTAAATCTTTATGAGGTAAGTCTAAAATCTGTTGATCATTCGTATAAGAATGAACAGTATTCATTAGACCTCTTTTTATTCCAAACTTATCGTTAAGAACTTTTGCAATTGGAGCAAGACAATTTGTTGTACATGAAGCATTAGAAACGTATGTTGTTTCTTTTGTCAATACTTTATGATTAACTCCTATTACAACCGTTGCATCAACATCTTCAGCTTTATCTGCAGGAACTGTTAAAATAACTTTTTTTGCACCAGCTTTTATATGTTTGCTCATCTTTTCCCTGTTTTTGAATATACCTGTAGATTCTACTACAATGTCTATTCCTAACTCCTTCCAAGGCAAGTTTTCAGGGTCTCGCTCCGCATAAATACGAATACGTTTACCATTTACTATAAGGTAATCACCATCTGCTTCAACTTCACCGTCAAAACATCCATGAACAGAATCATATTTTAGCAAATAGGCTAAAGTCTTTGCATCTGTTAAATCGTTAATTGCAACTACTTCAACATTTGTTTTTCTTTGAATGTTTCTAAATGTAACACGTCCAATTCTTCCGAATCCGTTTATTGCTATTTTTACCATTTGAGAATATATTTTATAACATAAAAATTTGAAGATGCAAAAATACTAAAAGTTTTTCATTTTACTGATTTTAACCATTTTTATAGTAAAATAAGGAAATATCTATTACAAAATAAACTTATAAATGATTATCCAAATACGCAAATTTATTTTTCTTGAATCACATAAATTTTTTACAACCATAATATTTAAGGTATTTCTAAATTATTTGTATTTTTGCAACGTTAATCAAGAAATTAACATTTAAAACAAGTAAAAATTATTAAATGTAAATTATAATGAATAAAAAAAACTCAACCAAACAAACTGGAAATAAAAATTCCACATTAAAAATGAATGCAAAACCTGTATTTAATTTTGCTTTTGAAAGGACTAATTACATAATAATGCTCGTTGGAATAGTTTTCATCATCATTGGTTATGTACTTTTGACGGGAGGAGGCAGTGATAATCCTGATATTTTTAATGAAGACCTGTTCAATTTTCGGCGTCTTGTACTTTCTCCTGTACTCATAGTTGCAGGTTTTGTGATAGAAATATATGCCATTTTAAAGAAAACAAAGAAAAACGAAGAATAAATGACTTTATTAGAAACGATAATTATCGCTATTGTTGAAGGTTTAACAGAATTTTTACCTGTATCTTCAACAGGACATATGATAATTGCCGAAGGAATTCTTGGTATTCACAGCGATGAATTTGTGAAATTATTCACTGTCTGCATACAATTCGGAGCAATTCTTTCTGTTCTTGTTATTTATGCTAAGCGTTTTTTTCAGTCAATAGTTTTTTACTGGAAACTTTTTATTGCATTTATACCTGCAGCTGTCATTGGTTTTTTTGCAGGAGATTATATTGATATGGTTTTGGAAAATGTTTGGGTAGTTGCAATTATGTTAATATTTGGCGGTGTTTTTATGCTTTTTGTAGATAAATGGTTTTCAAAAACAGAAAGTGACCAAACAATAACATATAAGAAAAGTTTTTTCATTGGTTTAGCTCAATGTGCAGCAATGATACCTGGTGTTTCGCGGTCAATGGCAACAATAGTTGGAGGCATGGCTCAAAAGCTTACAAGAAAAACAGCAGCAGAATTCTCATTTTTTTTAGCTGTCCCTACAATGCTTGCAGCCTCCGGTTATAAACTTTTAAAAGTATTTACAGAAGAAGGGGGACAAAAATTACTTTTAAACAACTTAAACACTCTCATAATAGGAAATATTGTTGCTTTTATTATAGCGATACTTGCAATAAAGTTCTTCATTACATTTCTTACTAAATATGGTTTTAAGACTTTTGGTTATTACAGGATAATTGCAGGTGCCGCAATAATTATACTTATGCTTTGCGGAATAAATCTTTCAGTTGCATAAAAATATAATATGAATATTGACGGAGATTTTATTCTAATTGACAAGCCTTATACTTGGACTTCATTTCAGGTTATAGGAAAAATTAAGCATATTCTTTGCAATCATTACCATATTAAAAAGCTAAAGATAGGACATGCAGGAACATTAGATCCATTAGCTACTGGATTATTGATTGTTTGTGTTGGAAAATTCACAAAACAAATAGAACAGTTTCAGGCAGAAGAAAAAGAATATACAGGGACTTTTACGCTCGGAGCAACAACTCCAAGTTATGACAGAGAAAAACCAATAGATAAAACTTTTCCTTTTGAACATATAACTGAAAAACATATTTATACTCTTGCACAACAAATGACAGGAGAACAAGAACAAATACCTCCTGTTTTTTCAGCAATTAAAATAAATGGAAAACGTGCTTATGCGTTAGCGAGAGCAAAAAATAACGTAGAATTAAAGGCTAAACGCATAACAATAGCCGAATTTAATATAACAAAAATAAATTTGCCGCTTGTAGATTTTCGTATCGTTTGCAGTAAGGGAACTTATATTCGTTCAATAGCAAGAGATTTTGGAAAAAGATTAGATAGCGGAGCATATCTTTCTTCTCTTTGTCGCACAAGAATAGGAAAATTTAAAATTGAAAATGCTTTAACTATTGAGCAATTAGAAAAAAGTTTGAGTTAAAATAAAGGTTTTTTGAATTTTTTTATTGTTTCCAACGGATTATCTGTTGCAAAAATTGCATTACCTGCAACAAGAACATCTGCTCCGGCTTCAACAATTTTACAATAATTATCTAAAGTTACCCCCCCATCTACTTCTATCAGACATTGTGCATTGTGTTTATCAATCATCTCTCTAAGTTTTGCAATTTTGATAAGAGAATTTTCTATAAATTTCTGTCCGCCGAAACCCGGATTCACACTCATTAATAATATCATATAACATTCTTTAATAATATCTTCCAAATTGGCAATAGGAGTATGGGGATTTAAAACAACAGCAGCTTTCATTCCCAATTCTTTTATTCTTGTAACAGAACGATGCAAATGTGTACATGCTTCATAATGAACACTTAAAATATCTGCTCCGCAGTTTTTGAAATCATCAAAATAGCGATCAGGGTCAGTAATCATTAAATGAACATCAAGCGGTTTAAGAGAATGTTTCTTTATTTGTTTTATTACTGGTTGTCCAAAAGTAATATTTGGAACAAAAACCCCATCCATAATATCCAAATGCAACCAGTCTGCAACAGAATTATTTAGCATTTGTATTTCTCTTTCAAGATTTGTAAAATCACAACTTAACAATGATGGGGATAAAAGAAAATTTCGCATAATAATTTTCAGTTTTTTAGAATTAAAATTCAACTTTTGGAGCATTTTCTGCTCCTTTTTGTGCTTCAAAATAAACTTTACGTTCAAAACCAAAAAGATTAGCAACAATGTTTGTGGGAAAACGACGTATTGAAGCATTGAAATCTCCAACAACTTCAGAAAAACGCTGACGTTCTACGGCTATTCTATTCTCTGTTCCCTCTAATTGTGATTGCAATTCAATAAAATTTTCATTTGCTTTCAATTCTGGGTAACGTTCAACAACTAAATTAAATTTTTGCAACGCTGATGTTAAGTTATCTTGTGTTGTCTGCAATTCATTAATATTTTCTTGAGTAACATTGTTTGGATTTATTTTAACATGTGCAGCTTGATTTCTTGCTTTAATAACTTCGGTAAAAGTCTCCTGTTCATGCTTTGCATATCCTTTAACCACATTAACTAAATTAGGTATTAAATCTAAACGGCGTTGATATTGACTCTCTACTACAGCCCATTGTTTATTACACGTTTCATCTTTGCGTATTAAATTATTATATTTACTCACTGACCAAAAAACTACGAGGGAAATAACTCCAATTACGATGATAATGCTAATTGTTTTTTTTGACATAAATTATATTTTTAATGATAAATATATAAGACTATTTGAATATACTTCTTTATCTTATTTAACGATTGCAAATTTACAAAAATTTGAACATTAAAAAATAAACACATAATAATATTAGTAAATATTATTTTTTTTTGCATTATCAACACGTTATTTATTACCGAAAGTTTATCTCAAAATAAGGAAATATTTCAAAATTTTTCTTTATTTTTGCATATCTTAAATAATAAAATTATGGATATTAGCATTGTAATACCTTTATATAATGAAGAAGAGTCATTACCAAAACTGCTTTCATGGATTCAAAAGGTAATGATTGAAAACGAATTTTCTTACGAAGTTTTGTTTATTGATGATGGGAGTAAAGATAAATCGTGGCTGTTTATCGAAGAAGCTGCTAATAAATTTCCAGAGTATATAAAAGGAATTAAATTTGCACGCAATTATGGTAAATCGGCAGCATTAAATGTAGGTTTTGAACACGCAAAAGGAGATGTTGTTATTACTATGGATGCAGATTTACAAGATAGTCCGGATGAAATTCCTGAACTATTCAAAATGATAAAAGAGCAAAACTACGATTTAGTTAGCGGTTGGAAAAAGAAACGTTACGACTCTAAACTTATGAAAAATATTCCTTCCAAAATATATAACGCAACAACACGAGCTATTTCTGGCATAAAACTGCACGATTTCAACTGTGGTCTGAAAGCATACCGAAATGATGTTGTAAAATCTATTGAAATCTACGGTGAAATGCATCGTTATATTCCTGTTATAGCAAAAGGAGCGGGATTCACAAATATTGGCGAAAAAGTAGTACAACACAGAAAGCGAGAATTTGGAGAAAGTAAATTTGGAATGAATCGTTTTGTTCACGGTTATTTAGATTTAATGAGTATAATTTTTATTTTACGTTTTGGAAAAAAACCTATGCACTTCTTTGGCTTGTGGGGCAGTATAATGTTTATTATAGGTATTGCTTTAGCTATTGTTATGGGAATACAAAAAATTATTGCCATTTGTGAAGGCAATTCTATGAGGCTTATCACTAACAGTCCTTATTTCTATATTGCACTTACAGCTATGATTATTGGCTGTCAAATGTTTCTTGCCGGTTTTATTACTGAAATGATAGGCAGAAATAGTTCTACACGCAATACATATCTTATTAGCAAAAAAATTTCATATTAGATTTCTGTTATACAAACAAATAATGAAACTTTCAATAATAATTGTTAATTATAACGTAGTCTATTTTCTGGATCAATGCCTTGCTTCTGTTTATAAAGCATTGAAAAATACAGGAGAAAATTCTTTTAATCTTACTGATAAATCTGAAATATTTGTTGTAGATAACAACTCCGTAGATAATTCTGTTGAGATGATTAAGTCTAAATACCCTGATGTTATTTTAATAGAAAACAAACATAATGTTGGTTTTTCAAAGGCAAACAATCAAGCAATCAAACAATCTACAGGAGAATATGTATTGTTATTAAATCCAGATACTATTGTTGAAGAAGAAACATTTGCAAAATGTATTTCTTTTATGGATAAAACAGAAGATTGTGGAGGTTTAGGAGTAAAAATGATAGATGGTGAAGGCAAAATATTAAAAGAAAGTAAAAGAGGATTTCCTACTCCATGGGTTTCTTTTTGCAAACTTTCAGGATTGATTAAACTTTTTCCTCATTCACGCAAATACGCAGGATATTATATGGGAAATCTGTCTTATGACAAGATAAATGAAGTAGAAGTTTTAGCAGGTGCTTTTATGATGTTAAAGCGTGAATGTTTAAAAAAAACAGGGCTTTTAGATGAAGATTATTTTATGTATGGAGAAGATATAGACCTTTCTTACCGAATAACAAAAGCAGGATATAAAAATTATTTTTTCCCAAATACACAAATTATTCACTATAAAGGGGAATCTACAAAAAAAAGCAGCCTTAATTATGTTTATACTTTTTATAATGCAATGCAGATTTTTGCTCAAAAACATTTTTCTCACAAACAAAGTCGTTTGTTTTCCTTTATTATCACACTTGCTATATGGTTACGAGCCTCACTTGATTTCATTATACGTATTTTCAATTCAGCTTTTCAACCTATTTTAGATTTTACTTTATCTTATATATGCTTTCTTATACTTAAACACTATTGGGCAATTACTCTTTGGCACAATGCCAATTTTTACGAAATCTCTTATTCAATATATGTTATTCCATGTTATATAATAGTAATACTCGGTTTTGTCTATATTTACGGCGGATATTCTAAAACAGCAAAAGTAACTAAAATTACAAGCGGTGTATTTTTTGGAATGTTAACATTACTTGTGTTTTATTCTCTTTTGCCTGCATCATTAAGATATTCTCGTGCTTTAATCCTTATGGGATCAGTAATGACTTTATCTGTTGTTATTGGCTCTCGTCTTCTTGTAAGAAAAATAACAACAGGTAAATTTTCTTTTGGAGATAAGCAAACAAGTAGGTATCTTATCATTGGAGAAAAAAATGAAGCTGTTCGTGTTGCAGAATTTTTAAGAAAAACCGAATTACAACCTGAATTTATTCATTTAGCAAATATAACAGATATAGTTGAAAATTATTATTCACCTATTAAAGATATGATACGTATATATTCCATTAACGAAATTATCTTTTGTGCTAAAAGTTTGTCTCAAACACAAATAATGAATCTTATGGGAATACTTGTTAAAACAAATGTTCATTACACTATAGCACCTGAAAACATGGACTTAATTATATCTTCAAATCAAATAAACACCCCTATTGACCTTTACACAATAACATTAAACAGCATAACACAGGAAGACAATCGCAGGAAAAAACGACTTTTTGATATTTTTTGTTCTCTATTTCTTTTGATGTTTTCTCCAATATTTATTTTTATAGTAAAACGTCCATTACATTTTATAAAGAATTGTGTACTTGTTCTTTTTGCAAGGAAAACATTTGTTGGATATGGTAGCAGTGGCAATGAAGAAAACGATTTACCCAAAATTAAACCGTCTATTCTCACAACAGGAGATTTTATAACAGGAATAGCGATTGACAAACAAACAATTCACAGATTAAATTTGCTTTATGCCCGTAATTACAGCATAGAAAAAGATTTTAATATACTAATTAAAAATATCCGTTCTTTAGGAAAATAAATTACCAAACATAGTAGTCAAATTAAAAAAATATGAAAAAAGCATTAGTAACAGGAGCGAGTGGATTTGTTGGCAGTCATTTAGTAGATAGTTTACTTGAAAATGGAAATTATGAAGTGTTTGCCGCTATTAGAAAAACAAGCAATAAAAAGTATTTGCAAAATAAAAGAATTAAATTCATTGAATTGCCATACAATAATTCTCAATCACTTAAAGAATTGTTGAAATTAAATGATTTTGATGCAGTATTTCATATTGCTGGGGCAACAAAGCAAAAAAAAACAGGGGAATTTGATATTGCAAATTACTGCAACACTAAAGCTCTTGTTGACGCTCTTGAAGGTTTGAAGGCAAAACTTATATTCACTTCCTCTTTTGCTGCTCACGGACCAGCAGATGAAACCACAAATGAACCAGCCAGAGTTTCCGATATATGCAAACCAAATACTGAATATGGTAAAAGCAAGTGGAAAGCAGAACAATACATAAATGCTAATTTTAAGGGTGAGTATATCATTTTGCGCCCTACAGGTGTTTATGGCTCACGAGAAACTGATTATTTTGTATTTTTTCAAACAATAAACCGTCATCTTGAACCATATCTTGGTTTTACTCCACAACGTTTAACATTTATTCATGGCAAAGATCTTGCAAATGTATGTATTTGTTGTTTTGAAAGCAATATATCCGGTAAAACATATTTTGTTTCGGATGGAAAATTATATATGGATTATGAATTTGCAAACATAACAAAACAAATACTTAACACTTGGACTTTAAAAATAAAATTTCCTCTCTTTATTGTACGGGGAATTGTCTTCATTTTAGATTGCATAAGCAAAATTACAGGCAAAGCTTTTACTCTTAATAAAGATAAATACAATATATTAAAGGCGCGTAATTGGGATTGTGATATATCAGACCTTCAAAACGACATAAATTTTCAACCTAAATACTTTTTAAAAGAAGGAGTTCTGGAAGCTATTACATGGTATAAAAAAGAAAAATGGTTATAGGCTGCTCAAAAAGATACAGTTTAAAGAAAAACAGACTTTGGATATGTTACCTTTTCAAGAAATAATGCACTACCTTTAACAGATGTTGAAGCTGCTGAACGCTGTTTTTTCTCTATTACATTTGAAAAATCTGCTACAGACAACTTTCCACGTCCTACTTCTAATAGAGTTCCAACAATAGCTCTGACCATATTACGAAGAAAGCGATTTGCTGTTATAGTAAAAACTAATTTTTCTCTTTCCATTTGCCAAAAAGCTTCTGAAATTATACAGTTATTTGTTTTAGTTTGCGTTTTTGTTTTTGAAAAACTTGTAAAGTCAGTATAATTTAACATCCCTGCTGCTGCCTCATTCATCGCATCCATATTCAATTTATAAGAATAAAACAAACAAAAATCATTATCAAAAGGTTGCTTAACATTTGAAACATAATATTTATATGTTCTGCTAATTGCATCAAAACGTGCATTTGCTTGCGGCTGCACAGGAATAATATCAAAAATCCTTATTTCATAAGAAAGAAAAGCATTAAGACGCAATACAAGATTTTTTCTTTGTTCCGCTGTCATTTCTTCATAATCAAAATGAGCATAAAATTCTCTTGCATTTACTCCTGTATCTGTTCTACCACAACCAATAATATCTATATTGCAAGCAAGAATAAGACTCATTGCATGCTCAATAGTTTCCTCTATTGTTGGACAATTATCATGTTTATGTTGCTCTTGCCAACCGAAAAAACCTGTTCCATTATAACTCAGATGCAGGAAATATCTCATTATCGTCTATTTTATCCAAAAGTTTTTGAGGTAAAGTTTTTGTTGTGTTTGCCCCTAATGTTTTTATTCGCTCTATTCTACCAACAATAGTATCACCTTTCCGCGATGAAGTTGTAAGCTTGTTCATTGCTTCTTTGTATTCATTTTGTGTTGCCTCTATATTTTTACCAACTTTAATCAAATCGTCTATAAAAAGAGTAAATTTATCATAAAGTTTACCACTTTCATACGCTATATCAAGTACATTTTTGTTCTGATTGTCCTGTTTCCATATATAAGCAACTGTACGCATTGTCGCTAAAAGAGTAGTTGCCGACACAAGAACTACATTTTTCTTCATAGCACGGTCAAACAATTCCATATCGTTTTGAAGAGCTATTGTAAGAGCAGGTTCTATAGCAACAAAAAGAAAAACATAATCTATGGAATTAACTCCATAAAGACTTTGATAATTCTTTGCACTTAACTCATTTATATGATTGTTTATACTTTTCAAATGTTCTTTAAGGTACAATAATTTCTTTTCTTCGTTTTCCGCATTGAAATAGTTTTCATAAGCCGTTAGAGAAACCTTGCTGTCAATAATAAAATTTCTGTTTTCAGGTAAATTTATAACATAATCGGGGCGCAAGTCTTTTCCCTCTTCACTTTTTAAGCTCATTTGCTTTACATAATGAATATCTCTTTGCAAACCACTTTTTTCTAACAGCATTTCCAACTGAACTTCTCCCCAATCACCCTGCGTTTTGCTGTCGCCTTTGAGAGCTTTTGTTAATTTTTGAGCCTCATCACTCATTTGTTTGTTAATTTCACGGATTATTTCCAACTCTTTTTTCAAACTTGCCTTATCTTTTGCGTCATTGGTATAAGTTTCCTCTACTTTTTTTTCAAATTTTTCTATTTTCTCTTTTAATGGATTAAGGATAGTACTTATATTTTTTTCATTCAGTTCAGTAAATTTTTTACTCTTCTCTTCTAACAATTCGTTTGCAAGATTTTTAAATTCATTACGAAAAGTGGCTTGAACACTTTCTATTTCAGCTTTAAGTGTTAATACTTTTTCCTCAGCAACAGAATGTTTTGCTTTAAACTCTCTAACCATTGCCTGTTCACGCTGACGTTCAGCCCTTTCATCTTCATAAATGTTAAGAGGCACATATTTTTTATCTATCTCTTCTTGCGACACACCAATCTTTTGTGGCTTGATAAACCATACAGATAACGCTCCTATAATTAACCCTATGAGTAAAAAAATAATATTCATAAAATAGAATTTTCAAAATTTAATGATAATAATTTTAGTTAATGTTTTAATAGCAATGCTACTTGTTGATTTAATTCTTTTTCTCGTTCTGTTTTTAACTCAACTATCAAACCGTGAGGTTGAGATTTACCATTTAAATCTACATAACAGAACGTTACAAAACCATCAAGAAGTATTGTTTCAGATCTTTGCTGTTCAAATACTTGGGTATAAACCGTTAAAGACTTTGTTCCTGCATGAACAATTTGAGCTTCAAAAGAGAGAATAGAGCCAAGTTTCACAGAATGAAGAAATTCCAAACCATGAACTTTCAAACAAACAATATGATGAGGATCAAGTGTTTCTGCTGCACAAATAAAAGATGCTTCAACAAACCATTCCGAACAACGACCTGCGAATAAAGTTCCATGATGATTTAAATCTTCACTTTTAACCATCTTATAAGTTTTTATCTTTTCCATAAATTTTTATGCTTTATTTTTTGACTTTTAAAAGTTTTCAGAGAACAAAAGTAAAAAAATATATTTCAATCCATTTAAAAATCAAGTTATTTATTCTATGTATCTTGATTTTTACTTTCAGAAGTTTGAATTTTATTTTCTAAATTCTTAATTTTCAAACAATAGAAAATAAAAAAACAGTCTTTTGTTATATTAAGTGTCAAAAGACTGTTTCACAAACTACAAAATTAAACTTCTATTTTAGTGATTTTGCTTTCTTTTCAAGTTTTTTGATTTGTTCTTTTATAAGTTTTTGAGCTTCTTTATTTTTGTTTTCAGGAGCATCCAAAGATTTTTCAAGGGTTTTTATCTGTTCTTTTATTTCTTTACGTTGTGCTTTCAAGGCTTTTTCTTTTTCCTTTT
The DNA here is from genome assembly GCA_031272245.1 of Bacteroidales bacterium. Taxonomy (GTDB): domain Bacteria; phylum Bacteroidota; class Bacteroidia; order Bacteroidales; family P3; genus JAISGN01. The sequence continues at coordinate 44,324 of JAISUE010000080.1, read as the reverse complement.
CAGCTTTTTTAGCAGCTTTCTCCTGTTCTTTCTCCGCTTTTTCCTGTTCTTCTATCTTTTTCTGCTTTTCTTTTATTTGTTTTTCCTGTTCTTCTAACGCTTTTTTAGCTTCCTGTTTCTGTTTTTTTAATTCTTTTTTATGTTCTTCTTCGCGTTTGGCTTGTTCCTTTGCTGCCTTTTTCTTAGCTTTTTCCATTTCTTCTTGTTCTTTCTCTGCTTGTTTTCGTTCTTTTTCTAATTTTTTCTGCTCTTTTACAACCTTTTCTTTATCTTTTGCAGCTTGTTTTTGCTCTTTTTTTGCTTTTTTCATATCCTTCTCAACTTTTTCTTTATCTTTTACAGCTTGTTTTTCTCCCTGTTTATCATATTTTTCATTTAAGTCAAAAATGTTAGGTTTTGTTAACGGTTTTTCTATACGAATAGATTGTAAGATTTTGTCCATAAGTTTTTTATCACTCGGATTATCTTCAAGATAATACTCTATGGTATAAGTATAACCATTGTCATTTAAACCATAAATACCTCCAACAAACGCTTCATTCAAATTGTTGTTACTATAACCTAATAACTTAACGTTAGATTTCTTGGCAAGTTTTCCTGCTTTTACCTTTTCAATAACCATATATTCAAAACCTTTCTGCAAACTTTGCTGTGAGGCGATATTAGTTATAAGAGTTTCAACCTCTGTTGCGTAACGATAAGCTGTTACTTTTACGTTCTTTTTACTTTGATTATCATTTACAAAAACAGTATAAGCGTTATTATCTGCTCTTGTTTCTATTTTTTGATTCCAAGTATCGGGATAATCAAAATACACATTTTCATAACCTGTATTCAGGAATTTTTGTGCCATTGTTGGCAAAACTGCAGCGACCACAAGAGAAATCGCCAAAGTGATAATTTTTCTGTTCATAGTATTTAATTTTTATGATTGATAAATAATTATTTATAATGTCGCAAATATAACAATTTTAAATTAAAGTTAAATTATGAAAAAAAATATATGTGAAAAAAATTGGGACTACCAAAAACAGTAGCCCCTTGAGTTAGTTTAAGCGTTTTAATTTATTTTCTTATTACTTCTATTGTGCCTGTATATTCAACATCTCTTACAGGTCCTCTACCTACAAAATGATAGAAATAAGTACCGGCAGGAGTATTTGTTTCATTAGGATCCCATCCTTCTTCATTCACTCTTATATCTTCCTTAAAGTAAATCCTTCTTCCATAACGATTGTAAATTGTTAATTCATTATCCGGAAATGCTCGTCCTCCCACAAGATTATGAACAATAAATGTATCATTTTTACCATCTCCATTAGGAGTTACTACATTTGGAAAAATAAGATTGTCGTTGATAATAGTTATTGTCTTTGTTATAGAGTCATAACACTGATGTTGTCCTCCGTGAATATCTTCACTATTGACATAAGCAAACAATGTTATATCATAATCACCTGCAAGAGGTTCATTAGGTCTTTGTGTCCAATGAATTATTGGATTTTTTCCGGTTACATTACTGAATGCTGTAGCATCATACTTATCTGTCTGATACCGCCATAAGTAAGTATTGGAAGATAAATCAGGTTGCGTAAGATTTATCATTTGTGCGTCAGGAGCAGATGCAAATGGATTATTTGGTTCCCAAGCAAAATCCGCTACAGGTTTAGGATATACATCAACACTGAAAGATAACGAATCGGTGCATCCTCCTTCTGATTTTACTCTTAATACACCTTGATAAATTCCATAAGGTAAAGTAAATACAGGATTCATTTCTGTAGATATAAAATCTCCAACCTGCCATTCAAAAGTATCAACATTGGAAGATGCATTGAAAAGTTGGAAAGTGAAAGGTTCACAACCTACAAGCGGAGACGGATTGGAAATAAATGAAGGCAGGGCTTGCGGCTTGACTATTAAATGAACCGAATCCTGATACGAACATGGAAAACTTCCACTGTTATTTACTACCTGTACATAATAAGTCATATCAGATGAATTTGGTTGAGGCACTATTATCAATGCAGGATCTATAGAACCATCTGACCATATATAATCTGTTGCTGCACGATGAGTAGCATCAAGTATAACCTGTTCCCCTTCGCATACCTTTATATCATCACCCAAATCAATAACCGGTGTTTCCAATATATTTACAAACACTGCCGTATCCCATTCACAACCAAGATTATCTACAATATGCACTCCATAACGAAAGACTCCGCCTGTGTCAATAGGAGGAATTATCTTGTAATTTGAGTTATCAACAGCGTGCATAAAAGGTCCTTCCCAAAATAATGTATCCAAATCTACAGAATAAGCCCAATCTGCAAAACAACTGTTTTTCAAACTTAAATTCCATCCAAAAATATACCCATCATCACCTCCCCAATAGTCACAAATTTCAATAATCCATTGTCCATTCATTGGACAGCCTATAAGTTCTGCAAAAGCATTTCTATCTTCTGTTATATCGCTCGTAACATAAGGTGACCTTGGTCCTACAGGATTAGAAGGAGTCGGACCCATATAATTTCTTTGATCTGGGGTTTGATAATAATTTGTAGAATCTTCAGGATTAGACAATGGCATCATACTAGGTGATCCTTGATGATAATTTGTCCAAAGTCCAAGAGGGTTATTAGAAGGATTAGTATATGGAGCTTGATTTGACCAGCAATAAGTTCCTCCAACGCCAGGTGTAATACAAGAATCCCAGCAACCTGGTGAGCAGGGGTTACTCGTACCATAAGGAGGATATCCTAAATCAGCACCTCCATCTGCACCTGTTGCTAACATGTGTTTTAGTATAACTGAACGCGTTACTCCATTTTCATCCGGAGGACAATAAAGAGTAACACCCAAGTCACCTATAAATGTATGCTCTATATCCAAGCAAATAGAGTAAACATCTTCTTTGGATTGTATTTTAGCCAAGCCGAAAGAATTAAAAGTTATTGGAGATTTGAAACAGAATTGCCCTCCCAAAAAATCAGCACAAGGAGGTCCGTCCGGCAACACAACTGTATTTACGTAATAACCTGTCTTTGCCTTATCCTGTTGTATTTTATTCAGCTGAATAGATGCGTCTCCTCCGTAGCCAGCAGAGACTGCTAATTCTGTTCCTGAACATATTTCAGGTAATTGTGCTATGGCACGAATAGGATTTTTAGATATACGGACTCGTATATCTGCTGAAGAGTTACTCATACAGCCAAAGACTGTATCTTCTACATAGAGCGAGACCGTAAATCCTCGTGCGTCTTGCCATTTATGCCCTGCTGTATGACTGCCATAAATAGAATCTACTGTGGCACAGTCTCCATAATTCCATAAGAATAAACATGTGCTATCAGATTGATGATAAAGCATATCATTTTCTGGGAAAAACACTTTTGCAACAAGAATTATAGAATCACCTTCGCAAATATCTATTGCTGAATAAAGTGATATATGGTCAAAAACAGCATTTTCCAATGTATCTCTTATTGTATCGGTAACAAAAACCGTATCTTCATCCGATCCCCAAATAGTATCCGTACCCATTACATAATAATCACTTATACCTATTAAAGTATCTAATGGCAAAAGAGTAACTTTAATGCTGTCTCTCCAAACAGAATCAATTAAGTCTCTTTTAATAGGCTGTCTGGTTATGCTTCCATCCTGATGAACCTGCAAAAAGAAAGTATCTATCGTTGGAATAATACTTTGACATTTGGCTTCACAACTTACTTTAGCTTTAAAACTTCCCTGATTATTGCTTGCATTAGATTTAAATCTTGCCGTTATACAACCCGCATGTGTTAATGGACTTAAAACGGAACGATTATTCAAACGAGTTTTAGTAAAAGCAGTAAAAGGTGTTACCACTGTATCCACTCTCACAATGTTACCTGATAAATCTCTAACGGTATCATAACTAATAGAATCCAATGATATTAAAGGATTGTTTAGAGAATTTGTCCCCGTTCCTGCATGCAACCATAAAGTATCGGAAGAATGAATATTAAAAGTATCAAAATATAATACCAATCTGTCTGCAATAACATTGTTTGCACACATTGTAACGGTATAATCCTCATTAGAACCATATTGATTTAATACCAAATTTGCATCACAGGTTGTAAAAGTTGCACCATGAGTATTAACCGAATCCAATATTATGTTTTGGTTTTGTCCCATAACATTATTACTTGCTAAAACAAGTAAGCTTGCAGAAATAATTAAGAAAAATTTTTTCATATTCAGATTATTTTTAAATTACAAAGATAATGATTTTTATTTTTGTTTAATGTTTTTTCGTTTTAATTTTCTTTTCTTTATGTTCATATAAACATTTTTTTTATACGTGAAGTAACCTAATGAACCAAAAAAACTTGATTTTTACAAGCAAAATTGCTATGTTTTTGTCATAAAATCTTGATTTTGTTCCCTAAAAATAAAGAAAAATAATACTGTATTTATACTTCGTCAAAGCATTATAGTTTAAACAGGATAATTATTTATCAAATTTATATTCTAATTTTTATGAATAGAAAAAATTAGAATAAACAAATTACTTTACAACAGTAATAATATTTAAAATTCATAATTTTGCAAATTTAAAATAACAAAATAAATTGATAAACAAATCAAAATATATCTTAAAATGAAACGAATAATGTTTTTATTGTTAGCAACAATGTATGCTTCATATTGCTTATCTCAAACAACAATAATTATAGGAAACAGTAACGGTTATGATCCAAATCTTCCTTATTGTGCAAACTACAATCATACATACACTCAACAAATTTATACTGCCGCAGAAATAATTGCGGCAAACGGAGGCATCGTACCGGAGAATAAAGCAATAACAAAAATTGCGTTTAAATATCTGTTGAATGACAAAAGTGAAACAAGATATTTTGTAAACATTCAGTTAGAAAATACAACCTGTACAAGTTTTCATCCGCTAAATCATCCTACTTATCTACCTACTGCAAATATGCTTACATGTTTTAACGGCACACTGTCTTTTGCAGGTCAAAATGTTTGGAATGAAATTACATTACAGAATCCTTTTGTATGGGATGGCGTTAGCAATATAGTTGTGGTTTTTTACAGTACTGCTCCTGCCACAAACAACATACCTCACTTTGCAACTCACACTACTGATTCTATTCTTGCAAAATTTACCAACACAGATAATTATGCACCGGGACTTGATGGTACAAATTCTACTCCTTTTTCTCCAACAACAACGTGTGATAACTGGATTTATTCTGATTACTATCCTTATTCCGGCAATGTGGATACAAGAAACGACATTAGATTTACATTTGAACCAGCCCCTTTATGTCCAGGAACTTATTCATTAACAGCGAATGTCATTGATACATCTTCCATTACTCTTAACTGGTATCAAAACAGCAGTGGCTCTAATTGGGAACTCATATATGGGATTGCTTCTGTCTTTGATACATCTAACAACAATACTTATACTTCTGTAATTTTACCTTCCACAACATCTACCCCTTATATTATATCCAATCTAAATCCAAATACCTCTTACAGTTTTACAATGAGACAAACCTGCGGCGGTGAATGGAGTAATATTGCTTCTGCAAAAACTCTCGCTGTTCCTGTTACTTTACCTTATTTTACTGATTTTACAAATACAAATGAAAATGAACAATGGCAGTTTCTTAATTTCCGTCAATTAAATAAATGGTACATAGGAGCAGGATTAGATCCTTTGAATACGGGAAATTATGCCGTACCTCCAACAAGCAGCGACAATAACAGCCTGTATATTTCAAATGATGGAGGAATAACAAATACTTATACCGGAGTTATTAATGGTATTTCTTCCAAATCCTATGCTTATCGCGATATTTATTTTCCAAATGGCACAACTGAAGCAAAACTTTCATTTGACTGGAGAGCAAAAGGTAATGCACCTCAACAGGATTTTCTACGAATTTACTTAATGCCTCTATCAGAAAATGTAACAGCGGGAACAATTCCATCAGGTAATGCCGATAATCATTTTCAAATTGGTAATTTCCCTGCTGGAACCGGTGTTCATTGGTTGTCAAATGTTTTAACGTGGCAACATGAAGACATGATTATATCCACAGAACAAACGGCTTTTCAAAATCTTGGAGGGCATGTATGGAGATTATATTTTCATTGGAGAAATGAAAATACAAATGGAATACAACAATCGCCTGCTGCTGTAGATAATATTTCTATTTCTGTGGTTAATTGTGAAAGACCAACAAATATAACAGTAAGTTCTATAACCGATTCTTCTGCTATTCTATCTTTTACAGGTGCATCTACGCAATGGATAATACAATACATGCCTGAAGTTTTCACTCATTGGTCGCAAGCAAACATTGATACAACGTCAACAAACCCCATTACATTAATAAATCTATTAAGCGCTACTCAATACAAAGCAAGAATTAAATCAATATGTGCAAACGGAGAAAGCAACTGGTCTGAAATTATTTCTTTTGTTACTGGTTGTGGGACACTAACATCTTTTCCTTATACAGAAAATTTTGACTCTTATTCCATAACCAGTTATGTAGATTACATATTGCCTTTATGCTGGATAAGAAATACTGATTATTCTGTTACAGGAAACTATCGCACCCCCTCAATAGAAAGAATTTTGGGAAATAATCTTTTATCTTTCAGAGCTAATCATACAAATCATTTTATTGCCATAGCACCTCCACTTGATAATTCTGTTGATATAACAACTTTAAGAGTTAAATTAAAGATGCGTTATACTGATACCATCGCTGCATATATCAGAATTGGCATAATGACTGACCCTAATGACTGGACAACATTTGTGGGAATTGGTGATACATTAAACATTTCTACAGCTAATACTTGGGAGCAAAAAGAAATAATGCTGAATACTTACAGCATTTCCAATCCTGCAAATCAAGGAAAGTACATAGCTTTTGCTTCTATCCCTTCTCCTTATGAAACAGGCAACACTTATATATGGATAGATGACATTGAAATCTCGGAAATTCCATCATGTCCTGATGTGTACAACTTTACTGCTGTCGTAAATAACTTTACAGAAGCAATTTTGAATTGGAACACAACAAATAATAACAGCTGGATTGTAGCATATTCACAAACTTCTGCCGATATGTTTGACACTTCTTCAGCAACATTGCTGAATGTTAATACAACAACTGACAGTTTTCCTTACATCATATCAAATAATCTCCTTGAAGGAGAAACCTATTCCTTTGCAATAAGAAGTACTTGCGGAGGAACATGGACAAATCCTATTGAAATAACTTTACCTTCTCACTCCAACACTGCAACTTTGCCATATTTTCAAAACTTTGAAAATAATACATCCGAATGGAATCTGTATTCCAACAGCATAAATACATGGTTTATTGGTAATGCAACAGGAAACACTGGCAAGTCTCTTTACATTACAAATGATGGGGGAAATTCTTACGCATATTCTCATACAGAAACTTTTGCTATTGCATGGGCAAGAGTAAGTTTTGATACAGGTTTTTCTAATTATAATCTTGCTTTTGACTGGAAATGCAAAGCTCAAGATTCTATTTACGACAGAATGGAAGTATATCTTTTTCCTATCTCTATGGAAATCCCTACATCATGGCACGCATCTGAAAATTGGTTTACAGATACAAATATTATAAAAATAGGTGAAGCTTATTACGATACTAATAATTGGGTACATGAAAATTTTATTTTCAATAGTAGCATGCTTGAAAACACTATGAAAAAACTTGTATTTATGTTTTATTGTAATTATTATGATGGAGAAAATCCTCCTGCTGCTGTTGATAATATTTATATTGCTGGTTCTAATTGCAGTTTTATTACAAATATGTCTGCAACAGACATATCTTTTGATTCAGCTATAATTCATTTTTCTGACAGTGATAGTTCACATAATACATGGGAATATACTTTTGGCGATGCCTCTACAATAAATGCACCTGATGAAAATAATGTTTTTTCAATAGCTTCTTCTACATTTAGTCTTAATGGTTTAAACTCAGCCACTACTTATAATGTATGGGTGCGTCCTTTCTGTTATTATGAAGGAACAACCTCATGGGGACCAACTCTTACTTTTACAACTCAAACATCATGTCCTACTGTTTCTCAATTTGAAGTGCTTTCCACAAGTATTACATCTACTTCTGCGCAAATTTCTTTTCAAGAATCAACCGATGCTACCGATTACATTATTACTTATGGCATTACCGGCTTTAACCCTAATGATTCTTCTGCTACATCTATTGACGTTGGTGATACGTCATCGTCTAATATTACGATATATCAAATCAATGGATTAACTCCTGCAACAAATTATGACGTATATGTCCAATCTAATTGCGGAATAGATCGCAGTTATAGACTGCTATGTCAATTTACAACTAAAACATGTGAAGAAGAAAATCTATGTCAATATACTTTTTTTGCAAAAGATGGATACGGAGATGGATGGGACGATGGATTTTTAGTTATAAAACAAAATGGATTAACAGTTGACACTATAAGAGCTATAAATCATTACGCTCAACATTTAACTGTAGATACTTTTACAGTAAATCTATGTCCGGAAGTGTCAACAGAACTGTTTTGGTATGGAGGTATTTATTTTGAAGATATTGCCTTTGATTTAATTTCACCGACGGATACAAATATTTTCTCTGCTGCAGCAGGAAGTATGATAAACTTTACATCTAATCATCTTGTATTTTCTTTTCAAACTCCTGTTTGCGAATTACCATTCATTTGTGAAGAACCAACAGCGGTAGCTCTTTCCGGAACAGTAACCCCATCTACAGCAACAATTACATGGACACCTGCTCCTGATACTTATCTATGGCAAGTAAAAATCAACAATGGTGATACTGTAGATGTTTATAATCCTTATTACACATTCAACAATCTTGAACCTAATGTTAATTATTTTGCTTACGTACGAAGCGTTTGCGGAAACGAAACCTACTCAAATTGGGTTAATGTTACTTTTTCTACTCCTGAACCAACACCTGTTTCTCCGGAAGTAAGAACCGATTCTATGACATTTGACGAAACTTGCGGTGAAGCTACTTTTTATTGTTTTGTATTAAATGCAGGTTATCCGATAGCTGCAGAGTTTGGTATTCTCATTGGCACTGATACAAATTTAACAATAGACAACGGAAGCCCAATAGGTTCAGATGTATATCTTCCTAATATTATAGGTTACGCATTTGATTTAGACCCGAATTTAACTTATTATTTCAACGCCTTTGCTCGCACACAAAACAATCAGTATATTTATGGAACATCTAAATCATTTTCTTGCAATAATATTTCCGATGTTTCTATTGAAAATGTTTCTCTTGAAATATTTCCAAATCCCGCAAGCAAAACCGTTGTTATATCAGTTAGTGGGTTAACTTCCAATGCACAAATAATAATTACAGATTTAACCGGCAAAACTGTTTATGTCTCCAACATTGATGCTAATAATCAAACAAAACTAATAAATGTTAAAAACTTTAATTCAGGAGTTTATAGTGTCAGATTACTCAACAACGAAATAAATAAAACATCCAAACTAATAATAACAAAAAACTCTTATTAGATTGTATCACTCCTTCTATACATGCAAAACCTAAAACTTTATAAATATATCTTTGCTTACAGAGAAAAAGTTCTTTTGTAAGCAAAGATATTTATATTGTATTAAAATTTGCCGATTAAACATAATTTATGATTTTTAGATTATTGTAACAATCATTACCCCTCGTACAATATCTGTTACAAATTTCAAAATATTTACTGCAAACTTCAAAACATTTGTTACAAAAGTCAAAACATTATTATTGTAAATTCAAAAAATGTGGCATAATGGACAAAAATGTGGATTTAAATGGGCAATTATAATTTGTGTTTTTGCAATCATTAAAACAGAGCAAATAAACTTCTTTATAATAGTTTTGAATCCCAAAAAATTACCACCATAAATAAAATTAATTTTTGTTGAACACTAATATTGAAACAATTAAAATGTTATCTTTGCAAAGTGAAAAACATAATTTTAGCAATTTTAATTTTGTCTTTGATAATGTTGGCAAGTTGTGCCACACAAAAAAAGTTGCCTGAAAGGTTATTTGATTCTAATCAGGAAAAAAAATCAACCGAAAATAAAAACAATGATACTTTAACTCATTATTGTAACCTGTGGCTTGGTTCTCCGTATAAATTTGGCGGATTGAGCAGAAAAGGCGTTGATTGTTCAGGATTTGTTTTTTGTTTTTATCGCGATTTGTATAATGTAACATTACCCAGACGCTCTGCAGATATGATTTTTGCAGTTAATGTAATTGCTAACAAAGACTCCATACAAACAGGCGATATAGTGTTTTTTCAAGACAAAACAGGAAATATAAATCATGTAGGAGTTTATTTGGAGAACAATCAATTCATTCACTCTTCCACGTCAAAAGGTGTTATTATTTCTAATTTAGAAGACAAATATTGGAAACAACATTATCGCTGTGCAGGAAGAATAAAATAAAAACATTATAAAGACGTTAAAGTGAAATATAAGAAATTAAAAATATGAAATTATCAAAATTTAAGTACAATTTACCTCAGGAATTGATAGCTTCAACTCCTTCAAAAGAAAGAGATGAAGCTCGCTTATTAGTGGTTAATCGCAAAACAAAACTTATAGAGCATAAAGTTTTCAAAGAAGTTATTGATTACTTTGATGAAGGCGATTTATTTGTTATGAACGATACTAAAGTTTTTCCTGCACGGCTTTTTGGGGAAAAAGAAAAAACAAATGCAATGATTGAAGTTTTTCTTTTAAGAGAAATAAATGCGGAAACAAGGCTTTGGGATGTTTTGGTTGATCCTGCCCGTAAAATACGAATAGGAAACAAAATATTTTTTGGAGAAAATTCTGAAATAATCGGTGAAGTTATTGATAACACAACGTCAAGAGGACGTACTATGCGATTTCTTTTTGACGGGACAAATGAAGAATTTTATACCTTAATCCATAAACTTGGCGTTACTCCTTTGCCTGACGATGTTCTTATGCAAAGAAAAGTTACACCGGAAGATGCAGAAAGGTATCAAACAATTTTTGCAAAAAACGAAGGAGCTGTTGCTGCACCAACGGCAGGGCTGCATTTTAGTAAGATTTTAATGAAAAAAATGGAGGTCAAAGGAATAGATACAGCATTCGTTACCTTACATAATTCTTTGGGAAACTTTGCTCCTATTGAAGTTGAAGATTTAAGCAAACATAAACCATCTTCCGAAGAAATGTTTATAACGGAAGAAACAGCCAATATTATTAACACAGCTAAAGAAAATAAACATAATATATGTGTTGTGGGAACAACCACTATGAAAGCTTTGGAAACAGCAGTAAGTATCACTGCAAAAGTTAATCCTTTTTCAGGTTGGACTAACAAATTTATTTTCCCTCCCCATGAATTCAAAATAGCAGATGCTATGATAACTAATTTTCATCATCCTCTTTCTCCAATGTTAATGATGGTTTGTGCTTTTGGTGGTTATAATTTGATAATGGATGCCTACAAAGAGGCGGTAAAGGAAAAATACAAATTCCTTACTTATGGAGATGCAATGCTAATAATTTAAATGAATTTAGTAATTGATAGAGGAAATACTCAAGATAAAGTAGCAGTTTTTCAAAATAACAGAATAGTTTTTTGTTCTAACTACAATAATCTTTCTGTTGAAATTTTGAAAACCATTAAACATTCTTATTCACAAATAATCAATGCTATTTATTCTTCGGTTGGAAATAACAATAATAAGAAAGAAATTATATCTTTTCTCAAATTAAATTATAAAGTTTTTGACCGCAAAAATTTACAAACATCAATCAAAATGCTTTATCAAACCACTAAAACTCTTGGAGAAGACAGATTAGCAGCAATCATTGGTGCAGAAAATCTTTATCCTCAAACAGATTTATTAGTTATAGACTGTGGATCATGTATTACTTTTGATTTTATTAACAAAACCAAAGAGTATTTTGGAGGTAGTATTTCTTGTGGCCTCAAAATGAAATTTGCAGCCTTACATAATTTTACAGCAAATTTGCCGTTATTAGATGTGATAAAATCAGCAGAACTTATTGGAAATTCAACCCAAAATTCTATTTTATCCGGTGTTATCAATGGAACAATTGCAGAAATTGAAGGCATAATTAAGAGATACAAACAGAATTTTCCTCAATTAAATGTTATTTTAACAGGAGGTGACGCTGAATTTTTATCTAACAATATAAATGTGAAACATAAAATAGAGAAAAACTTAGTCCTTTATGGTCTAAACAATATTATAAATAATGCAAAAACGAATAATTAACATATTACTTGCCACTTTTTGCCTGTTATCAGGCGTAAGTATAAGCAATATCAAAGCACAAACAACTATTTCTTCACCATATTCTCATTATGGTATAGGAAATACTAATGTTTTCTCCAATGCAGTATATTCATCATTAGGAAATGTTGGTTATGCTTTTCGTAAAAATAATTTGATAAATCTGAAAAATCCAGCATCTTATAGCGGAATAGATACTATGAGTTTTGTGTTTGATGTTGGGTTCTATATGGATTTTCTTTCATTATCTACTGTATCTCGCAAAGCAAACAGCATAAATGGAGCATTATCTCATATTACAATGGCATTTCCTATTAACAATCATTTGAAAATGGCAGTAGGATTAATTCCAATGTCAAATGTTTATTATACAACGTCTCAGTTAATTCCTGTAGAAGTAATAAGGGATACATCTGTTTTGACAAAATATTACCGCAATTTTTACGGCGGAGAAGGTGGATTAAATAAAGTTTTACTTGGTGCTGCTTATGATTTTGACCTTCCAAAAGATAAATTTTCTCTTGGTCTTAATGTGGAGTATTTGTTTGGTTCGTATATAAAAAGCACTGGTGTTATATTTTACGATAATACCGACAGCATTTTGAGAGATAATTTTATAGATTCAACCTTATTCAATACGGAAAAAAAACATTCTTTCTATATCAATAATTTTAATTTTAACTTCGGCTTTCAATACTTTCATACTTTTAACAACGGAGATAAATTAGGTATAGGTGGTTCTTTTATTCAACCATTATCACTGAAATACAAAGATACATCTCAATATTTTACTTATGTAATATCCAATGGTACAACCTCAACTAAAGATGTTGTTTACAGTGATACAAATTATAATTCAGTAACTTTTCCGCAATCATTTGGAATAGGTTTAAGTTATGAAAAACCTCACAAATTTCTTATTGGAATGGACATTCTTTTTACCAAATGGTCAGAGTTCAAATTACGGGAAGATGAAGTAAATGAATATATGAAAGATAATTTTAATATTGGAATAGGAGGAGAATTTACACCGGATATTTATGGTAATTATCTGAAACAAATAATTTACAGAGTAGGATTCAATTATGACAATGGATACTTATTCCTTAATAATAACAGAATAAACCAATACAGTATTGCTGCAGGATTTGGTTTACCAATTAAGAAATCTTCAACATTGATAAATATGTCTTTTGAATATGGAATAAGAGGTACAACTAATGATAATCTAATACGGGAAAACTTTTTTCGCATTGGTTTGTCTTTATCTGCAAAAGACAGATGGTTTTTTAAGAGAAAATATCAATAATAACTAATATATTTAAATTAAATGAAAAAAACATATTTATTAATCGCTATTTTAGCGTTTGCGGCAAATGCCGTTTTTGCTCAAAAATATGGAGCGACTCCTCAGGATAGTGTAGATTGCATAATAAACTATTCCGTTTACAATGAATTGTACAAGCAAAATAGCTTTAAGGAATGTTATGAACCATGGAAAAAAATGATGAAAGTCTGTCCTGCTCGCCACGTTAATGACTACATAAAAGGAAGAACTATCATTAAAACAATGATTGACGCATCTACAAATACAACAGAAAGGTCTAAATACATTGATGAATTGTTAGAGCTCTCTAATCAAAGGACAGAGTATTTTGGAGATGAAGCTAACAATATTGCTCAAAAGGCAAGAGATATTTCTTCTTACTATCCAGAAAAAGTTACTGAAATATATGAATTATACAAACTTGCGGCAGAAAAAGGAAAAGAAAATCTTGCTCCTCTTTATGCTCCTTTGTATTTAGAAGCAACTTTACTATATATTAAGAGTACAGGAGATGTAGAAAATCTGGGGTTGCTTTTTGATGTTTATGATTATACATCTGAACTTTGTGATAATGCATTGATTAACATTGAACAGGAAATAGAAAAAACTGAAGCAGCAAAGAAAAGTATAAAGACATTGAATAAAGAAAAAGCAGATATTCAGTCTTATGCTACTACATGCGAAACTTATATTGAACCTTATGCTTCTTGTGATAGAATAATTCCTATTTATCAAACGAAATTTGATGTAAATCCTCAAGATATTAATTTATTAAAGAAAATAACTACTACTTTAGAACGTAAAGGTTGCACCAACAGTCCTTTATTTTTCTCTGCAACAGAAAAGCTTCATCAAGTAGAACCTTCTGCAAAAACAGCTTATATGATGGGTGTTATGCTTATGTCAAAAGGTCAATACACAGAATCTGCAAAATATTTGGAAGAAGCAATGAATACTTACAAGGATAATATCAGTAAAGCAAGAGCTGCAAAAGCATTAGCTAACGCTTATAAAGGAGCTGACAGATATTCAGACGCAAGAACCGCAGCTAACAAATGGGGAGAATTAGATAAGACCGCAACAGGAGAAGCAGCATTATTTGTAGCAGAGTTATATTATGCAAGCTCTGCTTCATGTGCTACACATGAAGGGAAAATTCGCGGTGCAGCTTGGGTAGCATGGGACGAAGCAAATAAAATACAGAACAATTATCCTGAAATTGCCGAAAAAGCAAAAAGTCTTATGAACCGTGCATATGCACAATTCCCGCAAAAAAAAGATATATTTTTTGTAGGATTAACCGAGGGGCATAGTTATTCTGTTGGTTGCTGGATAGGAAAATCAACTATCATTAGAGGCAAATAATGAAATTTGAAAATAAATCACTTAAACACTTGGCGTTATTGTTTTTTCAAAATAGTAAAATAATAACGCCATTATATTTATTGTATGTTTTATTTTTATTCTCTGCTTGTAATAACGGCTTAAATCCTGACGGAGAAAAAACTTTAGTTAATAAACCTGTAAATGTAATTAAGGATGCTCATATTTATCGTTCTTCAAATGCTGAAGTTGATATAGAAATTTTTGCACCTTTGATTAACAATTATGCAGGAGACAGTGGAAAAATGGAATTTCCACAAGGGGCAAAAGCTGTTTTTTTTAATAAAGACATGTCGGTTAAATCTGTTTTAACCGCCGATTATGTTATAAACACTCGTCCTTCCAATGATTTTATATTAAAGAAAAACGTTCGCATAGTAAATTATAATAATAAAGATACTATCTTTTGCGAAGATTTAATATGGGAAAGTGAAACCAAACGTATTTACACACAAAAATATGTTCGCCGTCAAAGTGCTACAGGTATAGATTATGGTGATGGTTTAGAAACAAATGAAACGATGGATAGTGTTGTAATTCTTCATCCTCATGGAAATCAGACAGTAAACGAATAACATTTGTCTATACGGTATTTTTACTACTTTTGTTTTCATAAACAAAACACTCATTATGATAAATATATACGAATTAGCTCTTGCAAAAACTTATGGCATAGGATATAAAACAGCTAAACAGGCTCTAACAACTTTCCATTCTGCTGAAGCTATTTTTAATGAAAATAAAAAAGGTCTTGAAACAGTTTTTGGTTCTAAAAACAGAACAATAAACGAAATACTTAACAAAAAAATGTTTCCACAATGCGAAAGCGAATTGGAATTTATGAAAAAGTATGAAATAAACGGATACTTTTTTCTTAACGATGATTATCCACAAAGATTAAAACATATTGACGACCCTCCAATTTGCCTGTTTTATCAAGGAAATGCAGACATTAATTCAAAAAAGAGTGTTGCAATAGTTGGTTCTCGCAAAGTAACTGAATATGGAAAAAATGTTACTAATGCTCTTGTTGAATATTTAAGTAAATATGAGGTATCAATTAACAGCGGTCTTGCTTATGGTATTGATGCTTATGCTCACAAAGCTGCTCTTTTCAAAAATTTACCAACTTTTGGCGTCTTGGCTCATGGTTTAGATATGATTTATCCCCGTGATAATTTTGATTTAGCTCAGAAAATGAAAACAAATGGAGGTTTGATAACTGAACATTTTAGCAAAACAAAAATAAATCCTAATTTTTTCCCATCAAGAAATAGAATTATTGCAGGTTTATCAGATTTGGTTATCGTTGTAGAAGCAGCATATAAAAGTGGTGCTTTAATTACGGCAAGACTCGCAAGAGAATACAATAGAGAAGTAATTGCTATATCGGGCAAACTTAATGATGAGTATTCCAAAGGATGCAATCTTTTAATAAGAAACAATATAGCTCAAATCATGACAGATTTCTCAGATATAGATTTAGTTATGAATTGGGATACGGATAGCCAAAATCAACAGTCAATAAAGTTTATTCCACCAACATTACAAAATACAGAAACTCCAGAATATAAAATATATAAGACTATTATTGATAATGCAGGAATAAATATTGACGATTTAGCTATAAAGACAAATTTTACTTCAACACAATTATCTTTTGCACTGCTTGACTTAGAAATGAATAATCTTATTACTACTTTACCCGGTAAACGTTTTAAGGCAATATAAAAATTTTTTGCCTTGACATCATAAATATTTATTATATTAAACAAAACAATCTTAATTTTTTTTATTCTAAATTTTCAAAAAAGCAGTTTCTTTGTCATATCAAATCAGATATTAAAATATAAATACATATTAACGAAACATTGTTCAAAACCTCTCTATCAACAAAATCTTTTTACAGTATGTTGTTTAAGAAAGAGAAAATTTTCTCTTTTTAATCGTCATTTTTTATTTTATAACAATTATTTTTTTATTATTATTCAAAATATCTTTGATTTATTTTCGAAAGTTTTTAATTTCAGTTTAAAATATCTTGATTTGCTTTCAAAAATTTTTGATGGAAAAGAGATAATACCTTTGGATAATAAAAGAGAAAGATTGATAATACAAGGAGATATGCTTCAAGGAGTGAAGAGATTAAGGATGCAATAAGTGATACAAAAGATATGCTTGTATCAGATCAAGTTATCAAAGATACAATAGATAAGTTAAAACAAATATCTGAAGATAATACAAATATCAGAAAAGAGTTTTCACTTGATGATATTAAGGTAATAAAATCAGACAAAGAAATGGATGCTGAAGATATAATAACGATAAAAAATTAGTTGCACTGGATATGTCTGACAGAGAGTTGTTAGGTGGTAGAAAGATAAGTAAAGATATAAAATAATGTATTAAACAGATGTATTTATCTATTTTACTATTATGATTTAAAATAAGAATCGCTCTCAGTAAACCAAGAGCAATCCTTACGAAAAAAATCCATGCTTTAAATAGTTAAATAAACCAAATTATTCATTTTATGGATACATAAATTTATGTTTATTGAACATACATAAAATTTTTCTTATTAAACATCCTTATTTATCAATAATTAACTTCAAAGTTTTACTATTTAAGCTGTTTATTATATTGACATAATAAATACCAGCTGTGTAAGTCTTTGTGTCAATTATCATTCTTTGTTTGCCTGCATTCAGACTATTTTTCATAATTATTCTACCAACTATATCTGTAACAGTTACTTCTGATTCAACATTCACTCCTTCTGCTTCAAGAATTGCAAAATCATTTGCAGGATTTGGATAAAGAATCACTTTCATATCATCTAATGTTCTAATATCTAAACCTGAAACATTAGCATAAAAATCAACAGATGTAGTTACTGTAGAAGGTACACCTCCACAAAGAGCATTTACATGAGCCATATAATGAGTTCCTGCCGTCAATCCTGTAAATGTGTGTGTTGGAACAGTAACATCCGTAGATTGAAGTACATTACCAGAAGTTGGACTATCACCGAAGAGGGTCAGTTGTACTCTCCACTCATTCATGTTTCCAGCTTCCCATGATATAGTAGCTTCGTCATTACTAATAGCATTAACAGTAACTATTGACGGTGCTTCACAAGGAATATCTGTTGTGAATGTCTGTTGTGTCCATGAAGAGTAATTATTACTGCCACAATCTGTTCTAACATATACAATATATGATGTATTTGATGACAATCCAATTAATGTTTTAGTAGCAACAATAAGGTCTTCAGGTGTTTCTGTCGTATCATCAATAACAAATTGCCAAGCTGTTGCTGAACCTGCGTCCCATGTTACTGTTGCTGCATTATGAGTAATTGCAGAAACTGTTAATCCTGTAGGAACATCGCAAGGAGAAGCGGCTAAAGTTGTAAAAGTTCCGCCTGTTCCTCCGAAAACAAGCGACCCATTGCAATATGCTGTAATAGCATAACGATATGTAGTGTTCGGTGTTAAGCCTGTAAAAGTACAAGTTGTTGAAGTATAATGGTCTTGAGTTTGAAGTGTTACAGGAGGCATTGCATCTGTCTGCAACTGTACTTTCCATTCTGTAGCAGCACCAGCTTCCCATGAAATATCAACACTTGTAGTTGTTGGAGATGTTGTTATCGTGGTAGGGGAAGCACATGGTTGAGTGTATGAATGAACAAATGGGTATCCAACCCAATCTGAATAACCAGTTCCACAATCTGTTCTAACATAAACAGTATAAGATGTACCAACAACCAGACCTGTTAAGAGATGAGTTGTTACGGTTGCATTGGCACTTGTTGCTGTGGTATCGTCCAAGACAACTTGCCAAGCAGAAGTACCAGAAGCTGCAGTCCAATTAACTGATGCCCACGTAGTAGTTAAAGCACTAACAGAAAGATTTGTAGGTGCTTCGCAAGATACAGATGATGTTGTAAAAGAAGTTCCTGTTCCCATGAAAACAAGCGACCCATTACAATATGCTGTAACTACTATACCATATGTAGTATTTGGAGTTAAGCCTGTAAAAGTACAAGTTGTTGAAGTTAAATTGTCTTGAGTTTGAAGCGTTACAGGTGGCATTGCATTTGTTCGTAACTGTACTTTCCATTCTGTAGCACTATTAGCATCCCATGAAACAACAACACTTGTAGCTGTTGGAACTGCTGATACCATCATCGGAGAGTTGCATTGAGTCCAACCCTCAAAGGCAAATATTATTGCCATAATAAAAAAACTTAATCGTTTCATTTTAATTTTTATTTTTAAGGTTTAACATTACTTGTTCTATTTAATTACAGTTATTTTTTTAGATTTAAAAGTTTCGTCATTACGAATATTGAGATAATAAATACCTTCAACAAAATCCTTTACATCTATAATTAAGCTAACTTCATTAGCTTTAATATTTTTGGTATAAATTATTTTCCCTGTTAAATCACTTATAGATATATGTGTATTACTTTGCATTCCCATAACGCATAATGTTATTTTATCTTTTGCAGGATTAGGATAAAGAGATATAGATAATCCATCTACACTAATATCTTCAAGTCCATTACAAGTACTGAATGACTGTTCATTCCCATACGTATAAGTACCATTAACATTCAAAGCGTACGTATTATAATAATATAAATTACTTTGTTCCAAATCTGTAATGTTAGCTGTCATCGCAACATTATTACTTATATCTGCTATAATGGACTGTGTGTTACCTAATCCTAATTCAACAGGAGTTGATATACCATAAACAAATCCAAATTCCGTTGCTGCAGGAATTCCTGTATTAGCAAGCG
Source organism: Bacteroidales bacterium (assembly GCA_031272245.1). Lineage (GTDB taxonomy): Bacteria > Bacteroidota > Bacteroidia > Bacteroidales > P3 > JAISGN01. The sequence goes on along the minus strand of JAISUE010000080.1, from coordinate 24,360 downwards.
TCCCTACAAGTGTTACAGATGTACAATTACTATTATTAACTATTGCAGCATTTGTTACTGTAATTGGTGCAACAGGCAAAGTAGTAAATGATAAAGTACTCCCTTTTATCGTATCTGTTGCCGTTGTAGCAAAAGCATAAAACATATATTCAGACAATGGGGTTAAATTTGACAAATTACTTCCATTTGTTATTGTCTGCCATTGAGAATCTGCCAGCGCTTTCCATTTATATCCTTGAGTCAATATTGTATTACAACCAGCATCTACTGTTGAATTTAACATAGCAGAATTACTCGTTACATTTGTTGCCTGTAACGTTTGCACAGCAACATTTAAAGATGCTGTAGTAAACTGTATTTGATTCCATGACGAATTTCCATCTGAGCAAACTGCTCGTATGAAAGCTGTGTAAGTATGGCATGGTTGCAGATTTGTAAACGTAAAACTGTTAGTTTGAATGTCTACAGGTGAATTATTATCAAGTCTTACTTGCCACGAATCTGCACTTGAAGTCCAACTTATAGTTGCAGTATTTGCAGTTGTATCCATAATAAATAAATTTGAAGGCTGCGCACAATCAGGAGCATAATCAATTTCAAAATCATCTATTTGGCAGTACAAGTTACCACTACCACCGGTAAAAGTAGAAATGACAATATATTTGTTAGCATTCGGGTTTGTATTAGTGTATGAATCAAATCTCACCTCGCAATCAATCCAAGATTCTTGACTTGTAATAAATATAGTGTCAATTGGAATAATACCTCCAGAAAAAATTGTATTACCTGTGGATATTCCTATTACCATTCCAACAGCTGTTGTTGCTGTAATCGCAGGAAATAAACATTTGAACCTAACCATAAGGGTTGTAATGTCTAATGAAGAATGTATAGCTGGCGTAAAAGCAGCCATAGTAGCAGAAGCTCCAAGTACTGGACGGGTAAAATACAGTGAATTTGGAGATGAATATGACCCACTACTTCTTATATATGGAGATTCAGGTATTGTCGTTATGGTAGCTCCTCTACTCCAACAAGGAGGAATAGGATTAGTTGTTGTAGAATAAGAATCAAAATTCTCAAGAAAAGGTAAATCTCCAGCTGTAATAACTGCACACAAAGTAGTGATATTTATTTGTCTCCATTCACTTGAATCTGTACTATTACAAATAGCCATCACTCTAACGTTATAAGTTGTAGACGAAGTTAGTCCTGTAATTAAAAAAGATGTATCCGGACTATACAAATAATTAGTGGAAACTGCAGGGTCTGTCCATGAATTAATTGAATTATGTTTGTATTGCAAAATCCATTCTCCCGCATCTGATTCCCACGCAACTAAAGCATCTGTTGACGAAATATCTGAAACAACAAGATTAGCCGATGCACATGATGGAATAACACTTATGCTGAAATCATCTACAAGTACAGAATAAGGACTATTACCTCTTCTCATTACAGCTATTACTATATATTTTGGAGTATTATTATTTTGCGATACATAATTTGTAAGTAATACTTCCTTATCTAACCACGTATTCGCAGCAGTAAAGTTTACAGAATCAATAACAGAGAATGTAGACCAATCTTCAGGATCTGTCATCACTCCTACCTTAACAAATTTACCATAAGCAGCAGATTGATTAGCAACAAGAATATAATCACTAAATAACTTAAATCTTACTCTAAGATTACTTACATCCACAGATGTATCAATAGGTGCAGAAATTGCTGCAATATAATTTGTTGTTGTACCACCCATCCAAGTCCAATTAAATGATAAACTACCGGTTGTTGCGTACAAAGTACTTATAGTATTATCCATTTTGCTTCTCCAACATGAAGGTAAAGAATAATCTGGTACAGTATTAAAATCCATTACATAAGGAATATCAGCAATAGTCATGTAAAGACATTCTGTTTCAAATACAAAAGTATTTGTCCATATGCTTTCATCATTAGAACCACACACAGCTTTCATTCTAAATTTATATTCTGTTCCTGCTTCCAAACTGTCTATAGTCCATGGATTTGATGTAATTATTTCTTCGGCTGCTGTATTCCAGTTTGTAGAATCTTCTACCATGTATTGTATTACCCATTGATTTACATTCGTTGCATCTACCCAAGATACATCCACAGATGTTTGTTTAATGTTACTAAAGTTTATATTAGTAGGTGCATAACAAGTAATAGGTGCTATAGATAAATTATCTATAGCTGCAGGCGGTTGTGAAACTCCATTTGTATCTTCATTATTCCAACAAATACATAATTTCCAAGTATTATTAGCGAGATTAGAATATTGAGCAGAGGAAATTATCATTTCTTCGTGCTGCCATTCTGTTACATTAGATAACCAATGGACACCAGTACCTCCTGTATAATTACCTATTTGTAAATTCGGAGATAAAGTTTGTCCTGCCGATACACTATTACTAACAGGCATCCAATAGATTCTAAGATAATCACTCTGTGCAGCATTCCCTTTTGCTCGCCAATCAAACGAAAGTTTAATATCTATTGTATTTTGCGGAATGTAAAACTCTCTTACAGCATAAACCTTTGAAGGAATGCTGGTATAAGTATTATATATACCTCCGTCATCAGAAATAAGTAAACTGTATCCATCTAAACTGTTGTCCGGAACAGCATAACTCATCCAATTAAGAGGGTCTACAGCTTCAGAAATATTCCATTGATTGGTTTGTGTTCCATTTATCAACATCCAATCTACATTATCATTTGTATCTGCAAAAGTTGTTGAGTAAGGAATAGTATCGGGTATTCCCGGTAAGGTTAAAGTTTTGATTTTACTCCATGCTCCTTGACATGAATACCTTATAGCAAAACTATAAGATGTACGTGGAGATAAATTAGATAGCGTATAAGGTAAAGTTGTACCTGCTGAAATAGGCACAGATATATAATTTAATGCTGTGTCAAATACTGAAGCTTCTTCATAAGCCAGCTCAAAACCCAATCCAAGCGCTGAATTATTATCCTGTACATTAAATGAAACAGAAGTAGGAGACGCAACTTCAGCTGTAAAATTGAATATATTAGGACATATTGAATTATTATCTACTAATATATCATCTATATATATATTGTTACCATATTGAGAATAACCCTTTATAACAATATATTGCAATCCTGTTGTCAAACCTGACGGATTTATTACAATTTGTTGCCAGCCACTTAATGTATTTGCCCTTGGAGTAAAACTTAATAAAGTACCACCTATTGTATCAGGAGTAGTATTTAAATAAACATAAACACCTTCTTGTGAATATTGAGATCCTGTATATTGTGTATTATCTCTGTATATCCAATAAGAAAGGTATAGACTGTTTGTAGTAATATTTATTGGAGCTGATATTGTAGTCCAATTACCGGCTGGAACACTATAACAATCAAATTTCAACATAGAAATTCCTTGATGAGGCATACATGCAGGACTATAACCTGAATTTACAATAGTCCAACTACCACCAACAGTGCTTGAATCCACAGACCAAATTGTTAAACCTGTTTCAAATCCTTCTGTAATTATTTGCGAAAAACTTTGCATGGCAAAAAGTACTATCGCTATAAATGTCATTAATTTTTTCATATCTGTTTAAGTTTTATTTTTGAATAATAAGTTTATTTACTTTATTTACTCTGTCGTTTAATATTCTAACATAATAAATACCTGATGAATATTTAGAAATATCCATTGTATAGCTCTTTTGATTGGCTTTAAATCCAAATTCCTCTATCTTCTGCCCATTTATATTCAAAATAGAAACAAAAACATCTTGATTTAATCCATCAAAATCAAATTTTACAGTATTTTTTGCAGGATTTGGAAAAATATTAACTTGAAAATTATTTTCAATATCTGTTAAACTGTTCGTAAAACAAGTAGAAAACGTGTTTTCTGTTCCATAATATGTAATACCATTCGCTTTTGCATATATGTTATAGTAATATAATGTTGTATCATTTAATCCTGTAACATTAGCGGTAAGAGATAATCCATTAGGATTAGTTGAAACAGATAACGTACTGCCAATACCAAGTTTAACAGGTGTAGATGTTCCATAAACAAATCCATATTCATTTGCAGCTGGAGTACCTGTATTAATAATAGCTCCATTAAGCATAACCTCATCACATAAATTTTCATTTACAATAGCTGCACTCGTCAATATCACAGGTGGAATTGATTGTGTTGTAAAGGTTCTTTCCTGTCCGTTAATTGTATCATGCGTTGTTATCATATAAGCATAAAACTGATATGTTGCTCCTGTATCTAAACCTGTCAATATACCATCAATATTGGTTATCCATGCACCATAACCTTTTCTGTATTTGTATCCCTGTTCAACAATAGCATAACAACCTTGTTGTATTGTTGAATTTAAGGTTGCAGAATTTAATGTTATATTCGTAGCTGCTTCTGTCATAACTAACGCTGTAGAGCCTCCAGTTGTAACGGTATAATTTACAAAAGGTGGAGGATTATTACCATAACAGTTTGCACTAACACCAAATACATATTGTGTGCAAGGTGTTAAACCTGTTATTGTATAAGATGCTGTATCAACTGTAACTTCTCCCCAAGGCGTATTTACTTTATATGTTCCATTTCCTGCTGTCCATGTAAGCGTTACAGAAGTAGGAGTAATATCTGATGCTTGTATATTAGTAACGGGTGTTCCAAAACTAAAATGATCCCACTCAGAATAAACACTGTCATTACAAAGCATTCTCAACCAGAATTCATAACATGAACTTGGTGCTACCTGACCTTGTTCTTCGGAAAATGTAACATTGAAACTTGAATTTGTATTATGTATTGTATCGTATTTACTTATATCATTTGTATCTGATGTTATATGTGCAGCAGTACTACCTGGTGCTTGCCACCCAACCCATGTATCCATTTTTGGAAACATTATTGAAACAACTATGCCCTGTGGCTTTGGACATGTCGTTTGAAACGGCATTTCTTGCCATGAAGAATATGTAATAGAGTTATCGGTTGTATCAACACATTTTGTTCTTATGTAGGCAATATAATTTGTAGCAGCAGATAATGATCCGAACTGTTTATAAGGATTGCCGCTTTGTGGAGGCGTTATTACCTGTATTGAACCATTTATTGTATCATTTAGCACTCCTTCCCAATCTGTTCCACTTCCTGCTGTCCAACTTATGCGAACATAAGTAGAAGTAACTGTATCTATTATTAAATTAGCAGGAGGATCACATTGTCCCCAACTTTGAATCGCAAAAACTATTGATGTAAGAAAAAATATTATTCGTTTCATTTTAATTATGATATTTTTATGATTAATGTTTCATTATTTTTTTTGTTGCCATTCCATTATCTGTATATATTTTTACAATATATGTTCCGGAAGACCAATCAACTGTATTTATTTTAACAGATAAATCATTTACATAATCTGAATAAATCCGTTGTCCAATAGTATTGTAAATTTCAATATTGTTAATCTTTATTGAAGATGCAACAAATACATTGTTATCTGCTGGATTTGGATAAACATAACTCAATGAATTAACATCAATATTTTCTAATCCAACAGCATTAATTATAGGAAATACAAACAGATTAAAATTGAGATTATATAATTGTTCTATATCTTGCCATTGATTTTGATAATATACATACGCCGGTAAGCCTTCGGAACATCCATCTTTTGTTGTTGGAATAATAACAGCTGCAGTATTGTTTGCAGAAAACTGAGGAAAACGAACTCCTATAACAAAATCTTTTACACTTACTCCATGAGAGAAAAAGTATTGGTAATATTCCGGCAGATTCAAACCTATCTCATCAGAACTGTAAGATACTTCTGCCAAAACATCTGATGCAAAATCGTCTAATAATTGAATCTTTGCTTCTGTATTTACTCCGTCTTGTGCCTTAACCATCAAAAAATATACCCCTACAATGTTTTGTTCTGATGATAATGAATATGTTTGAGCAACGCCACCAAAAACACCTGAACCTGTTATTAAATACGGATTACCGCTTTGATCTTGTGCCGGATATACATATTTATTAGTATCTAAATACGCACACTCTCCAATGTTAAAAATAGAAGGATAATAAATAGTATTTTGAGAAAAAACCCAAGATGAAAATCCTACTGCAAGGATAAAGATAAAAATTTTTTTCATAACTTTATATTATTTATTTGTTATATTGCTTGCAAACATAAGACAAAATTTTCAATTTCGTGTTTCATAACAGAAAAAAAATGTTTCATAACAGAAAAAAGTTTGTCTCATTTTATGGAACAAATTGATAATGAATATAATAATTTTCACATTATAAACCCTGTAAATAGAAAAAATTACTCAAAATTGATATTAACACACCCCTCTATAACCTATTTGAATATGTTTTAGCAGATAAAAATATTAATGTAAGATTAACATATAGATAGTTATTTTAAAATAAATAGAAATATGTATGGTTTTTAGTTTTTATTTACAAAGACGTATTGAAGCAAAAGCCGCATAATTTATTATATCCAAATAATTGGAATCCGCTCCTTCACTCACAGAAACTTTACCTTTATTATCTTCTATTTGTTTTAGACGAAGAATTTTTACAAGAATCAAATCCGTGATTGAAGATATACGGAGTTGTCTCCATGATTCATCATAATCGTGATTCTTTTTTAGCATTAAATTTTTTGCCTGAAGAATATATTTATTATAAAGGTCTAAAGCTTTTGTTTCTTCTATATGTCCATTATCCGAAACCCCCAGTTCCATTTGAATGAGAGCTATAACACAATAATTTATTATCCCGCCAAATTCACTCCTTATATCATCATCTACTAATTGTACTCCTTTATCTTCAATAGTTCTTATGCGATTAGCTTTAATAAATAATTGATCTGTGATAGATGACAACCGAAATATACGCCACGAAGCACCATAATCTCCCAATTTTGCGGCAAAAATTCTGCGACAATTATTTATAATTTGATCATATTCTTCTGATGTATTCATATTTTTTCTAAATTTATAATTTTATTTCTGATACAACTTACTCATGTTAAAATTCTCAGGATATTTAGCCTCTTTATCTCTATAAAAATTCTGTATATAGGCTAAATCCTTTTCATAATCTCCTGTTGGAAAAAATAATTCTCCCGATGAAGCAATTTTTTTCTTATAATTTAAAAACGAAAGATATATGGGAACATTTGCTTTTTGTGCTATAACATAAAATCCTTTTTTCCAATTTTCTGTGTATTTTCTTGTTCCCTCAGGTGTAATTATAATAGAAAAGTCTTTATTATTTTTTAATTTATCAACAGCTATATCAATAGAATTCAATCCTTTTTTCCTATTAACAGGAACACCACCTAATGCTTTTAAAAAAAATCCTAATGGAAAAAAAAACATTTCTCTCTTAATGAAAAAATGAGCATTCACTCCAAGTATCCAAAGACCACAACGTCCAAAAACAAAATCCCACATTGAAGTATGTGGAGCTTCAATAAATACACAGTTTTTCATTTCCTTTTGAGGAAAACCTTCAAATTTCCAACCAAAAATCCAGAGAATAAATTTACCAAAATATTTCATTTTTATTCCATTTTCGCATTTTTACTGTATTTTATCGCACTTTTTTATTATAAGTTTTGAATTTTTGCAGCAAAAGTAAGGAAAAATATGTATTTCCTCATACTCTTCAATGTATTAAATCCTATTTGTTAACTATATTTCCTTATTGGCTATCAATTAAACAAAGTATTTAATTTTATTCTACTTCACTTTCATCAGGTTCAAAATATTCAGGCTGTTTGAGATCTTCTTCTGTCAATGGTGGAAGATTTATAAAATCACGCGTTATTATTGCTGTTGGATACAATGCTTTTATATCAGCAAAGTTGCGATAAGCCTCTAAACGCGTAATATAATCACCAAAACGAATTATAAAATGAGGTTCATCAAAAGTTACATAAGTTCTTTCCAAGGGATACAACAACTGCAATTTATCTCTAACACTATATGCCTTATTCTTTGCTCCCTGCCCTGTGAAAGTTGCTACTTTTATACGAAAACCACGGATTGTTTTTGAAGCTTCACTATAAGCTATATGTTGTTCAAGTAAAGTTTGTAACCGCCCATCTGCAACAACTTCTATTTGTGCTACTGCAGGCAAATGGTATAAAAAGATAAATAATCCTATCAAAAACAACGGATAAAAGCAAATGGATTGTTTATCTGTTCTATCTGCCTGCATCATTTATCATTCTTGAAGGAACGGTTAAAACAGGATAAGGAGAAAGATTTATCATTTGCAAAGCGTAAGGTCCAAGAAACAAAAGATTAGTAAATGTTTTCTCTTGTTCTTTCATAATTACAATCATATCGGCAGAAATTTCCTTAGCATAATCAATAGTAGTAAGAGTAGAATTTTCACTATCCCTATATTCAACAGTGTATTGCATTCTTTTATCTATTAATAATTTCTCCACACTGCTTACATAACCTTTCACTATGCGACGCATATCATTTGATTTGTATGAAAACAACCCTAATACATTGATTACAGCATTTGGAAACATCTTTGCAAATTCAATTGTCCAAGGTACTTTTTGACGAGTATCGGCTGTACTGTCAATAGGTAAAACAATTTTTTCCAACGCTTTATCAAAATCAAAAGTTTCACGTATTGTTAAAACAGGAACAGGACAACCTGCTATTGTTTTGTAAGCGTTAGCACCTGCAAAAGTTTCATCAAACCCACTTTTACCATGTGTGCCTATAACCATTAAGTCTGCTTTTCTTTTACGAGTAACTTCGTTCAAAGCATTACAAACTTTTCCTTCTGCGATAACGTATGAAATATTCTTATTGCCAAGCAAAGGCTTACACGCAGCAATAAGATTTTCAAATCTCGCATTTACTTCTTCTTTTGTTTCTCCTGCAACTTCTACCCATACCATTAAAATGTCTGCACCAGTTCTGTTGGCAATGTCTATTGCCAAATGAAGTGCCCGTTCAGAAGTTGAGGAAAAATCAATTCCTACAATAATTTCTTTCATCATAACTAAACAAGTTTTTAAGATTTCAATGCAAAAATGTACTTAAAAAAAGTTATTACCTTTGCATTTTCAATCAGATTTGCGACAGCAAATTTAAGTACTTTATTTTAATTATGCAAATATAAAAATAAAAAATTATTATGAATGATAATTTAAATCCAAATATATCACGGCTAAATGCATCAGAAAGAGAATATGAAAAAGCCTTGCGACCTTCGCAGTTTGATGGTTTTGCCGGCCAAAATCAAATAATAGACAATCTTAAAATTTTTGTTTCCGCTGCAAAAGAACGAGGAGAAAGTTTAGATCATGTTTTATTACATGGACCTCCCGGACTTGGAAAAACAACTCTCTCTCATATCATAGCAAATGAATTAAATGTTAATTTAAAACTTACATCAGGTCCTGTATTGGATAAACCTGGTGAACTTGCAGGAATACTAACAAATCTTGAAGAAAATGATGTTCTTTTTATAGATGAAATACACAGATTATCACCTGTTGTAGAAGAATATTTGTATTCAGCAATGGAAGATTACAAAATAGACATACTAATAGAAAGCGGTCCCAATGCAAGAAGTGTTCAAATCAGTTTAAGTCCATTTACTTTAATAGGAGCAACAACTCGTTCAGGTTTGCTTACTGCACCGTTACGTTCGCGATTTGGAATAAATTGTCGTTTGCAATACTATGATCATCAAACTCTCAACTCTATAATCAAACGTTCTGCTTCCATACTTAAAACTCCTATCAATAATGAAGCTGCTATTGAAATATCTCGCCGTTCAAGAGGCACACCACGTATTGCAAATCTTTTGTTACGCAGAGTAAGAGATTTTGCTCAAATAAAAGGCGATGGAACTATAACATTAGAAATTGCTCGCATTGCTTTAGAAGCTTTAAATGTTGATAAAAACGGTTTGGATGAGATGGATAATCGGATTCTTTCTTCAATAATAAATAAATTTAAAGGAGGTCCTGTAGGAATTACTACTATTGCTACCGCTGTCGGAGAAGATGTTGGCACAATAGAAGAAGTATATGAACCATTTCTTATACAGGAAGGTTTTCTTATGAGAACTCCTCGGGGTAGAGAAGCTACAATGTTAGCATATCAACATCTTGGAAAACAATTTTCTAAAAAAAATCAAAGCGACTTATTTTAGACTTAAATTCTTAAATCATATTTTTGAAAGCATGCTTAAAATATATTTTCATAATTGAAGCAAAAAATACCACCTCAAAAACTATTTTATATGAATAAAAAATATTAATTCTTGATAAATAAAACATTAATTTTTGATAAAAAAAGATTAATTCCTGATTAATCTTTTTTTTATGCTGTGAAACCAAAATTTAAATACAGTAAAAATTATATTACCTTAAAAAAGAATAAATTATACTTACACTTTAACATATAAAAAGAGGCTGTCTAATTATTAAACAACAGCCTCTTTTATTTATAATCCACTTTCTCTTAAAATAATAATAAGTAAAATATGTTATTTTTTAACTAATTTATTTTTAGCAACAATTATACCTTCTCTTATTATTGAAACAAGATATGTCCCAACAGGAATTTTACTTATATCCAATTCTGTTTTAGCTTCATAAACTTGCTGTTTTGCAATCATTCTGCCAAAAACATCATACAAACAAACAGATTTGTTAGAAAAATCATCTTTTAACGATATGAAAACCTTTTCTGTTGCAGGATTAGGATATATACTTATACTGTTTTCATTAGATACTATTTCCAAAAAGTTTTCTGCGTCTTCCTCCCAATAAAGTATTGGCAAAGACTTATTAACAACAACAGCTATTTTCCAATAGAGAGAATCCTGTTCATTGTTTAAAGTATCAACAAATTGATCATTTTGCATTTCAAGCAATGTTTTAACATTACCTCTCAAAGAATATAATCCTGATTCTGCAGAATCTGATTGTTGCCAATTATCGTTGTAATAACAGTTTATGATAGCTGTATCATTAGTTGAATAGCCACAAAAACCTCCGTAATAAGAAGAATTATTAGTTGTCCAAACATTAGTAAATGAATAAGAATTAGTAACAAAACTAATATTGTCTTGATTAACGCTATTAATACCAAGTAAACCTCCAACAAAATTCGTTCCGATAACATTAGAAGAGGTAATGTAAGAATTTTTAATTGTAGAGCCTGAATAAGCAGCACCACATAAGCCACCTACAAAAAGATAGTTGCCCTCTACATTACATTTTCTTACAAAACAAGCATTTATATTGGAAGCATAATTGATTTGTCCGCTCAATGCAGCGACACATCCCGCTCCCTTAAAAGAACTGCTTTCTATACCAACATTCTCAATAGTTGCTCCCCAAGTACAACCAAATAATCCAACAAAACCTACAGTGGTATCGTAGAGAATTTGCATATTGCGAATAATATGTCCATCACCATTGAAAATACCTTGAAATAACCTGTAATCACTTGCGGTAACAGAATCTCTTCTTCCTCCTATAGGTATCATATTTGATTCTTTAATGCCATCTCCGTCAAGGTCATAGATAGGCTCACCAAAGGTAATATTGTTAGTCAGTTTGAAATATTTATTGGCAGTTGCCGTTGAATAATCAACATCATTGTAAATAAAGGCAGACAAAAGCCTTAAATCATCAGCATTGCTTAATAATACAGGATCGTTTTCTGCACCACTACCTGAAAGACCTATTATAAGATTTTGTGAAAGCAAAGTGTTCATTGATAATCCCGCAACAAGCGAGAAACATAACGCATAGCGTTTTAATTTTTTATTTTTAATCATAATTAAAAGTCTGTTAATGTGTTTTAAAGTTATTATTATTTTAAGTTGTGGGTTAATTTTTCTGCAAAATGTACGATTAAGCGAACACCATAGCCTGTTGCACCCAAACCTCTATAAGAAGTTTTTTTATTGCTCATTGCTACTCCTGCTATATCTAAATGAATAAACGGATAGTTAGTGAAATATGCAAGAAATTTTCCAGCAGTAATCATACCGGCTGTTTCAGTAACATTCTTAATGTCTGCTATATCACTCTTTATTAACTCATCATATTCGCTCCAAAATGGAAATTCTGCTATTCGTTCATAAACATCATTTCCACAATCTTTAATTAAATTCATAAAATTTGCAGCATCTTTTTCTATGGCTGCTATACCGAAAGGACCTAACGTACGAGAAGCTGAACCTGTTAATGTAGCCGCATCTATGGTCAAAAGAGGTGCAAATTGTTTCGCATAGCTTAATGCATCTGCCAAAATTATTCTGCCCTCAGCATCTGTATTACCCACTTCCACATTTGTACCATCATACATATTTATTATGTCCCCACTTGCATAAGCATTACCGGATGGACGATTGTCTGTTGCAGGGAATAACCCTACCACATAAATTGGCAAATTCAAGCGAGCAATAGCATAAATAGCACAAGCCATCATTGCTGCTCCTGCCATATCCTCTTTCATATCGTTCATATAATCACCCGGTTTCAAATTTAATCCTCCGGTATCATAAACTATTCCTTTGCCAACTAAAACCAATGGCTGTTTATTTTTTGCATTTTCCGGTTTGTATTGCATTATTGTGAAAGTAGGTGTATCCATACTGCCTTTATTTACAGCAAGTAAACCTCCCATTTTTTTATTTTCAATTTCATTTTTAAGCAACACTTCAACTGAAACCCCTGCCTCATTTGACAAATCAACAAATGCCGCAGCCAACGCTTCCGCATTTAATGCACACACAGGCTCATTAACCAAATCTCTACACTTTTCCATTGCACATGCAACAGTTAACAATCTCTCAATATCATTCGTATTTATCTCATTATTACACAAATATAAATGATCAAAGGGATGTATTAAACGTTTAGGATCATTTTTATAGTTGTCAAAAGTATATGAATTTATCATCATTCCTTCGGCAAAACCAAGCATTTCTTCTTTTCCAATAGAAGAAACAGCCTGTAAATCAACAATGAATTCACTATCACAAAAGTCTAAAACTTTACCTCCAAGTTTACGAAACTCTTCTATTGTTTCATAGTGTGTTGCTTTTTCTTTAATAAAAGCAACAATAATCCAGTATGAAAACATATTGAAAGTAAAAAAAGTACGTTCATTTTGTTTTAACTGTGTCATTATATAGCCTTGCTGTTCAGAATTTAACAAAGAATTTCCAATGTTGTCCTTTTCATTGAAAATTAAAAGAGTTGAAATTCCCTGTTTTGCTGTTAATATCTTTTCTATACTTATCATTTTACTAATTTATTTGGTTATATTTATATTATTTTGAAGCTGCAAAAGTAATAAATTTTGTTTTGAAGTAAAGAAATAATAAGAAAAAACAGTAAAAAATTAAAATAAAGTATATATTTTTTTATTTTTACACACTATTTTTATAAGTAAATTTTTGTTTTTATAAGTAAAAACAAAAAAATTATGCAGAAATATTTTACTTGTACTTTATAAAGAATTAGTCTTGTATGAAAAAAGTTTCTTCTATTTCCCAATTTTTACGAACAGTTATTATTTTATCAAAATATTTTACTGTTTCAGGTTGAATATCATTATCAAAATTCCCAATATCCCAAATACCATTGCCGTTTTTGTCAATAATAACCTTTATTTTATATTTTTCTTCTTTAAGATTTTCAAACACAACTTTTGCGTTTCCATGTGCTATTTTAGTAATTAGTTCTTTACCTTGCATATTTTCAAGCACTACAATAAGATTTTGCAAATCACTATTCAAAATTATTGTAAGTTTGCCATAATCTTCCGGTTTAGAAAAAGTAAAAGAACATGCTAAAGAGTCATTCACTTGACCTAAAATATTAGCAAAGCTTCCACTATCAATAGTCAATTTACATGTTTTTCCGGCAAACATTTGTGAATTTTTGTTCATCATTTCAAGATAATCATCTTTACAAATAAATATTATTGTATCAAAAATACTATCGTATTCAAGTTTTGCACTAACTTTCAGTCCATTACTGCATGGAAATGGTAAAGAAAGCCTTATATTTTCAAAAAAATCTAAATTTTTTTTCGGAGGAATAATGGCAAAATTTGACTTTTGAATATTAGAATTACGACTATTTTTAGAACTTACGTTATACAACTCTATTTTTTCTTTTATTAAAGAGTCTTCCGTTTTATCCAAAATTAATTCAGCTTTTAAGGTATCAAATGTTGTTTTACCTAATGCATAACATATTAAAGTGTCGTATTTTGAAGAAAAAATTTGCAATATATTAGTATCTCCATTATCAAAACTAATATTAAACACATCTATTTTTACAGGATTAGAAAACACAAGTCGGAGTTTTCTGTTTGAAAGCAATGTTTTAGCATCAACAGTAATATTTGTATCCTTCGGTTCAAAAAAATAAAACGTTGGTAAAGTATCCGTTTTTATCACACTGTCGCTTATAACCGAAGGTATAACAGAATAACTGCTAAAAGCTATTGCTTCGTTTGGTAAATCATATATAAAGTTTTGATTTTTGTCATCAAGGATAATTAAATTATATGCTCCTTCAGCAAGATTACGAAAGCGAAACACACCAAAAGTATCAAGCCGAGTAATATAGTCTGGTTTTTCCGTTCTAATAATATCTTTAGTACGTTCCGTATTATAAAGCAGAGCAAGTTTATTATTAACGGGTGTTAATTTATAAGCATCAACGCATTTTCCTACATAAGCAAAGCTATCAATTATGTCTCCGGTTGAAAAACTATAAGAAAAAATACCTAATTTATTTCCTTCTGTAAAATCTTTTATTGCATCACTAAAATCAAAAATGTATGTAGTATTAGGCTTTAATGTATCAGACCATTTAACAACAAGTTTATTTAATCGGCTATTTACTTCGGGACTTGAATTTAATGGAGGAGAGACTATCAGTTTTTGTGATACATTATCCAATTCTATATATTCATCAAATTCAACAGAGAAAGTATTTGAATTAAAATTTATGGAATTATCTTTAGGAGTTGTCTTAACATCTTTTGGTGGTGTTTTATCTATCTTACCCCCTGTTGGCATTCCTATTTTTGCACAAGAAAAAACAAAAATAACTATCAAAAGATTGAAAATTAGAAATAAAGTTATTTCATTTTTTATGAACCGAATTTGCTTATTTTTTTCATTGTTATTGCTCACAAATTTTATTTTTTTTATTATAAATCAATTTTTAAGTACTCCCGAAGGGATTCGAACCCATAACGTCAGAACCGGAATCTGAAATTTTATCCATTAAACTACGGGAGCTGTTGAAAAAATACAAGCAAAAATATATAAACTTGATTTAACGTAACCACAATGCAGGATTTACATTCTCATAACCTTTCCATATCTGAAAATTCATCTCACTTTGTCCATCGGCATTAGTTGCTATTGTACCTATAACTTGACGCGTTATAACTTTATCTCCTTCATTAACACTCACAACTTTTAATGAAGTATAAACAGTCATATACTCTCCATGTCTAATAATTATTCCCATATTTCCATGAGGCTCTTTAAATACTTTCACAACCACTCCATCAAACACAGATCTTACAGAAGAACCTTTAGGCAAACGAATATCTATACCACGATTTTCAACCATTACTCCTTTAATATCAGGATGTGAATGCATACCATAAGTACTTACAACAATTCCATTATCACATGGATAAGGAAGTTTCCCTTTGCTTGCAGCAAAATTATCTGCCAATGCAATATCTTCTACAGTTGTAGCTATAACATATTTATTATTTTTAACTTTATCTGTTGTTTTTTGAGTAGTTGTAGTCTGCTTTTCTATTTTCTTTTCTGCGGCTTTACGCTTTTCTGCTAATGCTTTTTGTTTCCTTATTTCAGCTGCAATAGCATTATCTATTTGCTGTTGTAATTTTTTTCGTTTGGCTTCCTTTTCTTTAAGTTGCTTTTGATATTGTTTTTCCTGTTTTTTAATAGACGTTAATGTTTGTTCTTTATTCTTTTGTTCTTTATACAGTTCTTCTTTGTTTTTTTGTTCTGTAGCAAGCAAATATTCCTGATTGTTTTTCTTTAATTCCAATTCATTGGTTTTAATATTCAGTTCTCGCGTTTTCTGTTTTATCTGTTCTATTTTTTGTTTCTGCACTTCTCCAAATTGACGAAAAAAAACATACCGTCTATACGCTTCCGTATAATCTTTGGAAGAAAATATGAATGTAAATTTATCCATAGATGTTTTATTCTTTTGAGCGTAACGTAGCATTTGTGCATAACTCGATTTTAATGCTATTATTTGATGTTGTAAATCAGAAATACTTTGTTGTGTTGTATTGATTTCTCCTTTTAACATATTAGTTTGTGTAGTTATATTTTGAATTAATTGCTGTCGTTGTGCAATTTTTTTCTTTAATACAACAAGTTCGGAGGCAGATATTTTTTTTGTCTTTAAAGTTTCTTTCAAAATAGCATTTATATTAGCTATTTCTTTTTCCAATTTGGCTTTTTCTTTCTCAAGTCTGTTCCTGTCTTGAGCATTTATCGTCCATTGAAATCCACAAAGAATTATTACTATTATTACATATTTATTTATAACTGCCATATATACCGAATTTTATTGCAAATATACAAAGTTTTTAGAGTTTTCGTTTGAGAAAATCGGTCATCATTTGATAAAGGTGAAGACGAGTGTTTCCTCCATAAATTCCGTGATTTCTGTTAGGATAGAAGAACTCTTCAAACTGTTTGTTCGCCTTAATAAGAGCGTTGGAGAAGTCCATAGAATTTTGAAAATGAACATTGTCATCGCCCGTTCCATGAACCAAAAGGAAGTTGCCTTTAAGCAAGCTGGCATGATTGACAGGTGAATTGCGGTCGTAGCCTTCGGCGTTATCCTGTGGCTTACGCATGTAACGCTCGGTGTAAATGTTATCGTAGTAACGCCATGTTGTAACAGGGGCTACTGCTATTGCTGCTTTGAACCAGTCTGCTCCTTTGGTAATGCAGAGCGAAGACATATAGCCTCCGTAAGACCAGCCAAAGATTCCAATACGGTTTTTATCAATATAGTCAAGCGACCCAAAGTATTTGGCGGCTTGAATTTGATCCTGCGTTTCCAAGTCGCCAAGATTCATATACGTGCTTTTCTTAAACTTTTCTCCTCTGAAGCCTGTGCCGCGCCCATCTACACAAGCCACAACATATCCTTGCTGTGCCAGCATCCGAAACCACATAAAGTCGTAAGTACGGCTGAAAGAGTTAATCACTTCCTGTGAACCTGGTCCTCCATAGACATAAAATAAAACAGGATATTTCTTTCCGCTTTCCATTTTCGCAGGTTTGATAATCCAATAGTTTAACGAATCGCCATTTTCGGTGCGGAACTTTCCAAATTCTTTGTGTTCGCCGCCATATTCTACAAGAGTGGTTTTAAGCTTTGAGTTATCCTCAAGAGTAGTCAGCACTTCTCCATTTTTGCTTTGATTGATTGTATATACTGTTGGAGTGCTTGCATCGGAAAAAGAGCCAATGTAATATTTTCCGCTGGCAGAGAAATCCGCCGTATATGTTCCCTCAACGCCGCTCAACTTTGTCTGCTTTTTACCATCAAGGTTGATAACAAACAGTTCGCGGTTATAAGCCTGACTTTGTGCCGCTGTGAAATATATTTTTTCTGCTTTCTCATCAACGTAACAAAGATTATCCACATCATAAGAGCCACCCGTAATTGCTTTCACACTCTTATCCTTCATTGAAACAAGATAAAAATGAGTGTAGCCGCTGCGTTCCGATTTTACAATAAAATGATCATTGTCGGAGAGAAAATAAAAATCTTCAGGCTGTTCAATATAATAAAGATTTTCATCATTATAAATCTTTGAAACGCTGTAAGCATTCATGCAATCCACGATAAAAATTTCGTAAAGGTTTTGAGTACGGTTTAATTTGTGAATGCATAATTTATTATTGTCTTTTGTCCATTGGATGCGTGGGTAATAAACGTCAATGTTTTGGTCAATAACTGTTTTGACTGACTTTTTGGTATTCAAATCATAAACAAAAATTTCTACCTTTGAGTTGTCCTCGCCTGCTTTTGGGTATTTGAATTTATACTCATCGGGATAAAGATTTCCCCATTCTGTCATTGAAAATTCCTTAACATTACTTTCATCAAAGCGATAATATGCCAATCTGTCGCCTGTTGCGTTCCAAAAGAACCCTTTGGTGATTGCAAATTCCTCTTCATAAACCCAGTCGGTTGTTCCATAAATTATTTTGTTGTATTCACCGTCTTTTGTAATTTGAGTTGTCAGTTCGGTTTTCAGGTCTTTGATGTAAAGGTTATTATCTTTCACATAAGCAATTTTTTCGCCGGTTGGAGAAAATTCAGCCAAACGAATTTTGTCCTCACTTACCTTTTTCAACTGCTTTGTCTTTACATTATAAACGTAATAGTCTGCAACGTAGGAATGTCGGTAAATGTAATCGGGATTGAAACAAAGCAGCAACTGCTGTTCGTCTGTTGAGAAAGCGTATTCTGCAACATAATTTTCTTTCATATCAAAACCTAAATCGGCAAAATTAAGTATCATTCCTTCCTTTGTTCCGTTTTTGTACGCATATCTGTCAATTCCGCTGGCGGTAAGAACGCAGTAATGTTCTCCGTCAGCCATTGAGCGAGCCTCATAAATGTATTTTACGCGGAAAGTTCCTTTTGTCCAAATGTCATCGAGAGTTATCTGTTTTTGGGCAAATGAAAATGAGAATGCAACAACCGTTAAGAGTGCTGTTAATAAATTCTTTTTATTCATACTGTATTTTGTTTAATTATGTTTCAAGTCAATTTTATCGGTCGTTTTGACCTTTTTGAAAGCTGCAAAAATACAAATAATTTGATTTTCTATCTAACTTTTCTTTATTACCTCAAATTTATATTTTAATATTTTTATACTTTTGCTTTTGTAAATAATAATATTTAATATGATAAAACATAACTTTAAAAACGTTTTTTCTATTTTAATTGCTGCGTTACTTATCGTAGCAATGCAAATGGTTCAATCCGGTAGCGAAATACCAAGTTTTAAGTTTTGGATCTGTTTTGCTGTAATTGTGGCAACATTAATTTATATGGTGTACGTTACATTTAATCTTGCTCAATCATTACGTAAAGCAAAAAAAGAAATAAACAGATTATCTCAGCAGATAAATGAAACAAAAGAAGAAGAAATGCAAACTTCAAATATAAAGCAGGAATAAATGAAGAAGAAAGATTTATTTTTTATTTTAGGAGCTATAGTTTTTGTGGCTCTTTTCTTTGTAATTATACCTTTGAAAGAATGGTTTATGGATTGGAGCAGTGCAAAAGACTTTCGTTATTTTCTACTGTCCTTTTTAAAATTTGGCGTTCTCGCAACTGCAGGAGAATGTATAGGATTAAGAATAACAAAGGGTAATTATAATGAAAAAAGTTTTGGGTTAATGCCACGTTTTATCGTTTGGGGACTTCTTGGTATAGCAATTTCTGCAGCAATGACCATTTTTGCAAATGGTACGTTCGTGTTTTTACATTATTGCGGCTTGAATTTAGATGCAACGACATTGTCTTCTGAATGTTTTAGTCTGCAACTTTTATATGCTTTTAGTGTGTCAGTATTGATGAATACTTTTTTTGCTCCCGTTTTTATGACTGTTCATAAAATTACAGACACTCACATATTAGAAAACAATGGAACTTTACGAGGCTTTTTTACACCTATTCATTTTGGCAGAATAATTAAAAATTTGAATTGGGACGTACAATGGAATTTTATTTTTAAGAAAACTATTCCTTTCTTCTGGTTTCCTGCTCATACTGTAACTTTCATGTTAGATTCTGAATACAGAGTTTTGTGTGCTGCATTGTTAGGTGTTGCTTTGGGAATAATTCTTTCTATAGCCAATCTTAAAAAGACAAATAAATAAAAATGATTATTTTTTTTTCAAAATATCAAGCAAACGGTAATGATTTTGTGATTATTGATTGTAGAAATCAAAACTTTTCTTTTACAGAACAGCAAATACAAAATATTTGTAATCGCCATTTCGGAATAGGAGCTGATGGTGTTTTATTATTAACAACTCCTTTTAACAATAAGTATGATTTTGAAATGAAGTTTTTTAATCCGGATGGCTCATCCGGTATGTTTTGTGGTAATGGAGGCAGATCGGCAGTTATTTTTGCAAAAGATTTAGGAATAATAGAATCTGAATGTTGTTTTATAGCACCAGATGGAGAACATAGAGCAGAAATAAAGAATAATCAAGTTAAAATATCAATGATAAATCCAACACATATAAAAAAATTTAATGATGGTTGGTTTATAAATACGGGTACGCAACATTTTATACGTTTTGTATCTGATGTAAATAACATTAAAATAATTGAAGAAGGCAGGGAAATACGCTATGATACACGTTTTGAAAAATATAAAGGAACAAATGTAAGTTTTGTACAGTGTTTAGAGAATGGTATTAAACTTCGTACTTATGAAAGAGGTGTTGAGGATGAAACTCTATCTTGCGGCACAGCTGTAGTGGCTGCAAGTGTAATTTATGCAGTGAAACATAATTTACATGGACAAAACATAAAAATAAATGTAAGTACGCAGGGGGGAGACTTGAAAGTTTTTATTGACAAGGAGGGAGACAAAGAGATAACAAATGTTTTCTTAATCGGGACAACTGGCAAGGTTTTTGAAGGTAAAATAGTTATATAACTTAAAAACAAAATTTTATGGACAAAATAACTAATGTACGAAAAACAGGTTTATACTTTGGAAGTTTCAATCCTATTCATAATGGACATTTGATACTCGCAGAGCATATAGTAGAAAATAGTGATTTGAATCAGATATGGTTTGTTGTTTCTCCACAAAATCCGCTAAAAAATCAAACAACATTACTTGATAATCGTAGCAGATTTTCATTAGTTCAGACAGCTATAGAAAAGAACGATAAATTTTTTGCATGCGACATAGAATTTCATCTCCCTGTTCCTTCATATACAATAAATACATTAGTATATCTTGCAGAAAAATTTCCGCAACGACAATTTGTTCTTTTGATTGGAGAAGACAATCTTGTTACTTTTGATAAATGGAAAAATTATAATGTTATATTAGAATATTATCAACTTTATGTTTATCCGAGAAAAGAAATTAAAGAAAATAAAGAATCAACAGAAAATATGAATATTCATTTATCTTTAAATTTTTTGAAAAATCATCCAAATGTTAAGATGATAACTGCACCTCAAATAGAAATATCTTCATCTTTTATACGGCAAAACATTATTGAGGGCAAATCCATTCGTTATCTTGTACCTGAAAACGTAAGAGATGAAATAGAAAAATATGGATATTATAAATAGTTTTTTTGTTAAAAATGTAACCTTTACACAAATTATTCGTAAGAACGTTACAGAAATTTATAATTAAAGAAAACAGAAGGTAAAATTTAATTAGAAGCAATAAATATAGATGAGACAATTAAAAATTGTAAAACAACTTACTAACAGAGAAATTACTTCTTTGGATAAATACTTACAGGAGATTAGTCGTTTAGAAATGATTTCTCCGGAGGATGAAGTTCTGCTTGCACAACGTATCAGACAGGGAGATCAAATTGCTTTGGAAAGATTAACCAAGGCTAATTTACGTTTTGTCGTTTCGGTTGCAAAGCAATATCAAAATCAAGGTATGAGTCTTCCAGATTTAATCAATGAAGGTAATTTAGGACTAATAAAAGCAGCTCAAAGGTTTGATGAAACACGTGGCTTTAAATTTATCTCTTATGCTGTATGGTGGATTCGTCAGTCTATTTTACAAGCTTTGGCAGAACAAAGTCGTATAGTTCGTTTACCATTGAACAAAATAGGTACTATGAATCGTATAGGAAAAGCTTATTCGGAACTTGAACAAAAATTAGAACGCACTCCAAATCCTGATGAAGTAGCAAGCCTTTTGGATATACCAGATGAAGAAGTTAAAGACAGTTTACGTAATTCTTCTAAACATTTGTCTATGGATGCACCTCTTTTATCTGACGAAGATAATACAATGTATGATTTTATGCGTAATGAAGAAGAAGTTACTCCTGAAACAGAACTATTAATGGAAAGTTTGCGGCAGGAAATAAATCATGCTATAAAGTCTTTGTCTCAAAAAGAGGCTGACATCATTAAAATGTTTTATGGATTAGATGGTTATCCACCTATGACTTTAGATGAAATAGGTGAGAAATTTAATTTGACAAGAGAAAGAGTTCGTCAGATAAGAGAAAAAGCTGTAAGAAAACTTAAACATACTTCACGAATAAATGTATTGCAAAGCTATCTTGGCTAAAAAATATAATAAAGAAGAATGGAAATAGAAGAAGTTTTATCTCAAGCTAAGAAAATTTGGGCAACAATTTTTGCAGATTCTGAAGACTTTATTAATGATTATTTTAATTATGTTGGCAAAGACAACATAATTTATCTTGAAAATGGAACACATATTTTTGGTTTTTGCTTGTTACCTGTTTATAATTTTTCACTTTTTAATGATGTGATTAAAGCAGATTATATTTCTGGTCTTTGTGTTGCAAATGACGAAAGGAGTAAAGGTTATGGAAAAAAACTTGTTAATGCTGCCATTAATCAATGTTATGAAAAGGGGCATCAGGTAATTTTTCTTGTAGCACAGGATAATGACTTAATGCAATTCTATCAACAATTCGGTTTTGCTAACACATGCGTTAATAATAATAAAGTTTTTAAGCTTAAAGATGTAAATGAAGTTTTTCTTGATACACATAATTTGGATTTCAATTACAAAACTTTTCTGAAAAATTATGATTGTGGAGATATTCAAAGTAAGAAATATATTGTACATGAAAGAAAAACTTTGGATTTATATTTCAAAAGTGGATATACTTTTGTAAATGTAATTGATGATGAAGATTTTTCTCCCGGAGCGATATTGATTGAGAATGACAATAATGTTAATGTGATAGAATTAAATGTTAAAAACCAAATACAAAAAACTATTTTATTATCTCTTATTGCCGACCGTTATGAAAAAGATGTTAATTATAAAGAACCCTTAAAAGAGTATAATTCTGAAGGAATTTACTTGGATATTTTTAATAAATCAAAAAGGGACATATACCAAATGATGAGAGTAGTGGATGTTAACACTTGTCTGGCAATTTTTGCGGCAAATCATCCTTATGTAGATGCCGTATTAAAGATAGAAGACGAATATATTGCAGAAAACAATAAGGTTGTATGGGTCAAAGAAGGTGAATTAATAATATTTGAAAATACAGATAATATTCCTGGACAAAGAGAAATTCACGATATATCTATCAAACGTCTTACAACATTGTGCTTTGCCAATACTTATCTTTCACTTCTTTTAGACAAATAAATCTTAAAATATTCCTATAATTAGTATATATCCTACGATAAGCCAAAGAAAAAATATAATATAAGTCCATATAAAATAAGACTTCTTATTGCTCTTATGTCCTTCTCCGAGCATTATTAATAAAACACCTATAACTCCTCCAATAATTTCTAAAATATGAAGAGTTGTTTCTTTTATTCTACGGTGTTTTTTTTTCCTTGCCCGTCTTAGGTCTTCATAAAAAATAATTGCACTTAGTACATTTATTATTACCAAATAAAATACAAAATATTTGATCATAAATTCATTCTATTTTAATAAACATTATTTCTGCAAAAGTATTAAAAAATGTTTTAAGAGCGTTTAAATAAATTGTTATATTCAAAAATCTCCTGCTATTTTCATAGGGTTTATCTCTTTTTAGCAATAATTTTAAGTATGTTGAGTACAAAATCTTTGTTTTTTCATCTGAAATACAAATATTTTAAAATAAAAATGCTGTTTTAATAAATAAAAAACAGCATTTTTATTTTAGTAATAGTTTTGTTACACATCTACAATGTCCCAGAAAAAGACCCGCAAGCCTTGTGCCGGTGCTGCAGAATCAACTCCGCGTAACATTTTTTTGAGTAATGATGCCGTGCTGTCCTCAATTATGCAAAGCGTTGCCATATTTTTGGCTGGCCATGCGTGAGAACCCAAATGCGGCTCGCCATCTTTACTGCCTCTTCCCTGAACATCTGTCCAGCGAGTAAAACCCCGTATTGCCAACTGATTCAAAACTCGCTCCACATTCTCAATGTGTGCCTGATTGTATGTTATAAATGCTGCTTTCAT
>JAISUE010000011.1 GCA_031272245.1 Bacteroidales bacterium | reverse complement strand
GATACGAATTCTCCCGTGCATCCGCCGCCGAAAAGCATAACTGCATCTTTCAAACTTGCGTTATTTGCATCGTAAATATCTTTTGCCGAAATCCGCATCCCTTTTGCCTTCATATCAGCTTCCTTTTTGCCAAGCAGAAGCGGCAGCCACATTCCTTCATCAGCTAAAAGATAAAGAGGGGTAACAACTAACATTCCTATTAGTAAAATACGTTTAATCATGTTGAAAGTGTTTTTATTATAAATAGGCTGCAAAAGTAAGAAAAAATTTGCCCAAACAAGTTTTTAATAAAAAAAAAGCAATAAATAAAACCATTTATATAGATATTTTGTTCATTTTGTAAGTTATTTCTAAATTAAAAGACTATTATAATAAAACCGAAACAGAATTATAAGAAATAAAGAATCATAAATATACGGTTTATTTTCTTACTAAAATATATGTTTGATAGATAAATATGTTATATAAAAGTATTTATTTATAATTAATACTGTAAAATATTTGGTTTATATGACTCTTTTTTGTAATTTTGTAAATCTAAATTATTAAAAACAAAGTAAATGAAGAACGATTATGAAAACAAAATTTAAATTATTGTCTGTAATAAGTATGTTGCTTGTTACCGTTGTCAGTTATGCACAACAAAATATTCCAGGGCTTGGTGGTGGTAATGGCTCGTCAAATGATCCTTATGAAATTTATTTGCCTATTCATCTGCAAACGCTTAGTGATTATGTTAAAATGGACACTTCTCATCATTGTGAAAATACTTTTTTCATTATGACGAATGATATTGATATGAGCAGTGTTTTTAATTTCGTACCAATTGGAGGCAGAGGTGCAGTTGATACAGCAGATGATATGTACTCTTTCCGCGGTTCATTTAATGGAAACAATAACATTATTTATAATTTAACAATTTATGCCAATACAAGTTATGTTGGTTTATTTGGTTATACTTATAATGCTGTTATTAAAAATCTGCTACTTGTCAATTCTAACATTAGAGGTGGCTTGGGAACAGGTGCTTTGGTGGGTTATTTTATGAATTATGATGGACGTTTAACAATGCCGATACCGAAAAATACTTCTTCGCTGATTAGTAATTGTTATGTTGTTCACAGTAACATAACAAGTAACAATATGATTGCCGGTGGATTGTTTGGTTACATTCATTATGCGTCTATTATAAATAGTGTAGCTAAAGATTGTGAAGTTAATGGTTCTGCCTGTGTTGGAGGCATTGGAGGTATTTTAGGCGATAATACAATAATGGAAAAATGTTATAGCAGTAATAATACTATAAATTCATCATTTATTGCTGGTGGTGTAGCAGGACTTGTTCCTGATAGCAATATTGTGGTTTGCGTTGTAATAGATTGTTATAGTACAAGTAAAATAAATACACCTATTCATTGTGGAGCATTGGTAGGATTCATCAGTGATACAGCTAATATGTTGCGAGTGGCAAATAGTTTTTATAATGAAGAAGCTTGGAAAGGTATATATTATGATACAAATCTTGCTTCTACTTATACCTATGTTGGTACGCCAAAATCAACAGCATATATGAAAACACTTCAATTTGTACATGATTTAAATGTTTTATCTGTTTCTACAGCTAATGATTTTATTCCCGATGTTCATCCATGGAGAAAAAATTATGGTTATCCGATTATTGGAAATGAACCTGAACAGGATCCATATACTATTTTTAAAGGTGATGAAGTTCTTATAGAGTCTTCATATACTGGATTTAATCCAACTCAAATAACAATTGAAGATGGAGGAAGCCTTATAAATCTGAAACAGGATAACTTTGTTGCAAATGTAGAAAGAGAGTTATTGAATGAACGTTATGTTTTTGTAGGTTCTCCTTTTGGAAATATAACTGCCGGTAAATATCTGGGAGAACAAGGTGATACAACCTATAATAATGTTGAAGACAATACAAAAGTATCTATGCTTGCATTTAATTATAACAATAATACATGGTCATTGCCTTCGGGAGATTATAATTATCTTGGTTATTTATCTACAATGGAAACGGGGAATGCTTATTTGGCTTATGTAATGGACGAAGGCTTTCCTGACAATCTTTTAAAACCACAAGGAGATATAATTATGCAAGTTCATAGAGATACCTTATTCAACAAAACGGATACTGTGATTCATCTTAATAATGAAGGACATCCGCATACACATGAAAGCAATATAGATGGATTATGGTATAGTTTGGCTAATCCTTATCCTGCAAATCTTTGGGTTAAGCCTTTTATAATGGATAACATTGGAGAATTAAGTACTTATTATCTTTATGTTTTAGAAAACGACCAGACATTTACACCATTAGATATGGATATTAATAATAAAATAACAATAGGACGTGGTTTTTTTGTGAGTGGATATGGCGGAATAAATAATCGTTTTCATTCTTTTATGTTCGGTAAAAATCAACTTTTGCAACCGGTAAATAAAATAAAAGATGAAAAAGAACAAATCATTATAGCTGTTACTTCAAATAATAAAACTAAAAAATCATATATCACCATAGATGAAAGAGCAAAAAATATTTTTGATAGTTATGATGCATATAAAATTTTTGGGATAAATACTGATGTTTGTGAGCCTTATTTATGTTTAGACAGTGTATTTCTTGCAATAAATACGATTAATTCTTTGCCATATTGCTGTAAAATGGGTATATATTCTCCAAATAACAATGTTGTCTCAATTTCTTTTTCTTCTATCCCTGAAAACATACATCTTTTCTTTTCTGATTATGAAAATGAAATAGAGATAAGAAATGATTTTGTTTATGAAACAACCGTAACAGCAGGAAAAAATCTTAACCGTTTTCAAATACGATTAGAAAAAGATAATGCTTTGGCAAATATTGATACATGTAACTTTAATATATATCCGAATCCTGCTAATGATAATCTTTTCATTGACGGTACGGGATTTGACAAGGTGATAATAAAAGATGTTCTTGGTAAAGAAATACTGACATCTGTTAAAAAAGAAATAAATATTGCTTATTTAGCAAGAGGGATTTATAATGTACAAGTGATTTCAAATAGCAAAATTGTTAAAATAAAAAAAATAGTAAAATTGTAAGGAATATATTGAATTTCAAAGATAAAAGTCTGATAATAAAACATTATCAGACTTTTGTATTTAAGATGGTTTAATCTGCAAAAAGGCAATGCATATTTTTTAGAAAACAAAAAATATTACTTTTGCATTCTAAAACACATATAAAGAAATTATGAAAAAAGTAATTATTTTAATCCTTGCAGGAATTTTATTTTTAAGTTTGGCTTGCTCAAAGAAGATTACGGGTAATGAGAAAAACAATGCAGAATCTGAACAAGCAACTAATCTTTATGAAACAATATGGATTTTAAAAAAGATTAACACTAAAATTATTCAGGTTGAAGTTGGAAAAAAGGCAGTAAGTCTTTCTATAGATAAAGAAAGTGGAAATGTAAATGGTTATGCCGGTTGTAATCGTTATTTTGGAAAATTTGAAAAGAAAAAAGAAACAATAACATTTTCTCAAATGGGGGCAACAAAAATGATGTGTCCATCTGAAATTATGAACATAGAAGATAGTTTTCTTAAAGCATTGAATAAAGTGGATAACTATCTGATAAACGAAAATGAATTGTTATTGCGTAAAGGAGAAAATGTTTTACTGACATTTGTGGCAGTACATTAAATTTTACAGTGTAAATAAGAAATATATCTTGATTTTTTACAGTTATTTTTGCTATTTTAAAATTAAAAAATAGAGTTTTTCTTTTTTTTAATACTTTTGTTGCTGTAAAAATTTTAAATTTAATGTTATGGAATATCAATTTAAAGATAATGTTCCTTACTCGGTTGCAGTTTTAGTTTTAGGAATCTGTTCTATTGTGGTAAGTAATGGTTGGATTTGCGGTATAATAGCTTTGGTTTTAGCTCATAAAGGATTAGAACAATACAAGCTTGATCCGGAAAAGTACAAAAGCCCACAAATGCTTAAAGCAGGACAAATTTGTGCTATTATTGGGATTTCCTTGCGAGGCTTAATACTTATCATTGGAATTATTGCTGCTATCATTTGGGGAATAGGTAATATTTTTGAATGTGAAGGCTTTTTTGACATTGATACAGTGAAAGAAGTTTTGCAAAAAATGATAGATAAAATTGATTAGTAAATAAAAATAGTATATTTGCACGGCTTAATCACATACTTTGTTTGATTATGAGTAATAAAAAATATATTGTGGTCTTTTTGCTGTTTGTTATTGTAGCAACTTCAGTTTTTTCTCAAAGGAAAAATAGAGCTCCTTTTGTGCGTTTTGGTGTAAGAGCAGGCTTTAATATGAGTGATTTAACTTCTGCAGACGGTTTAGACGTTTGGAATGGTCTTGGAATTTATGACGATAATCTTTCATATAAAGGATTAGCAGATACAAAACCTTTTAAGTTAGGCTTTAATGCAGGATTGACAGCACAGATTCGCATCAATGAACAATGGTCATGGCAACCTTCGCTTTTATTAACAACTAAAGGTTATCAGGTAGAAGCAAAATATATAGATAATGTAAAAGAATATATGTTGAAAATAAATGTTTCCGCATATTATGCACAACTCCCTGTTGATTTTGTTTATAAATATAATCTTTCAAATTCTTTTAGTTTTGTTGCACAGGCAGGAGCTTTTGTTGGCTTTGGAGCATTTGGAACTACGTATTTTGAAGATAATTATGGGCAGGATACACTTCCAAAGCAATTTCATATACAAACTAATCGTCCGTATTATAATCCTGTAACAGGCGATCCTGTAATGACAACAACTGACCCTACTGTACATGGTTCAAATCTTTATTGGAAGGATGAAGATGATACATTTATTCCTGCAGGAACGTGGAGATTTGATGCGGGATTGCAAATAGGTATTGGTTTTGAACTGAAAAGTTTTGCATTGATGTTCCAATATCAGTACAGTTTTACACCTATGTATAATTATGATGCAGATTTCACTTATCGCTATGAAGCAATAGGAGTATCCGGTGTAAAAAATCCATTTGAATATTTAGGAATTAAAAATCCGGGTTCACCACATCAACAAGTTATAAGTGTGAATTTGATATACTATTTTGATAATCTAAAAACAGGAAAAGCTATTAGGTGGTAAAATAAGTTAAATATGTGTAATAATAAAATATGAAAAGAGTAATTTTTTTGTCATTAGCATGTTCGGTTTTAAGCTTTGCTTCTTTTTCTCAGAAAAAACATTTTGATACTATCAAAACCAATTTTACTTTTTCAACAGGAATTGCAGCTGGAACAACCTTTTTGAATGATAATTTTACATCTTCATATCTTTCTTTTGGCGTATCTCATCAAATAAATAAAGATTTGCGATTAAGAGCTAACGTAGCAACAAGTTCATTTAACACATCTTTTTGTGGAAATTATGAAAGCAAAATACCATATCGTAATCCTTATAACAAAAAGTCTGCACAAGTAGGTGTTGATTATAAGTTATCGGAACGTATGTCTTTGTCTGTTACTGCTTATTATGACCAAGTCAATTTGGGTTCTATGCAAAACAATTTTCATACAAATCGCTTAACAACTGCAGCATTTAATGCTAATTTCACATATAAACTTCGTAATGATTCTTATTTTAATCTGAATGTAACTTTTCTTGAAACAAATAATCCTTATACCATATTTAACACATATTACAATAATTTTTCTCCCTGTCTTGGAACATTTGCACCAAATTATGTAGCGGGAGAAGAATTTAATTTTTTGTTTCACTAAAACTAAATGGAATATAACGAAGAACAGACATTATTACTCGGCAAAGAAAAGCCGTCTATACTTTTACACCGTTATGCTTTTCCTGCAATCATAGCTATGATTGCATCTTCGGCTTATAATATCATTGATTCAGCTTTTATAGGACATGGAGTTGGTGCAATGGCTATATCCGGAATAACTTTAACTTTTCCATTTATGAATCTGGCTGGTGCTTTTGGTACTTTAGTTGGTGTAGGAGGGGCAACAATTTTATCAATCAAATTAGGAGAAGGAGATTACAAAACAGCCAGACTTGTTCTTGGCAATGTAGTTATACTTAATAGTTTGATAGGTATTCTTTTCACCGCATTAACACTTCCATTTCTTACATCCATACTTGGTTTTTTTGGTGGTACTGAAAAAACTATTCCGTATGCTTTTGATTATATGAAATGGATACTTTGTTGTAACATTTTTACACATATTTATTTTGGTTTAAATGCAATGCTTCGTTCTTGTGGTTTGCCGCGTCTTGCAATGGGAATAACAATAGGTTCTGTGGTATTGAACATACCTTTAGCTTGGCTTTTCATTTATCCATGTGGATGGGGCATAGAAGGTGCTGCAATCGCAACTTGCATTGCTCAGATAACCGCCACAATAGTTCAGGTTTTAGTTTTCTTTAAGCGAGATAAGATAGTATATTTTTCAAAAAACATATTTAAACTTCGTTTTACGATTGTGAAACAGATTTTTGCTATTGGAATGAGTCCATTTCTTATAAATACTGCTGCATGTGTAGTCGTGATTTTGATTAATGCTGCTTTTTTGCGATTTGGAGGTGATTATGCAATAGGGGCTTACGGAATAGTAAATCGTGTTGCTTTCATTTTTGTTATGGTCTGTTTTGGATTTATGCAGGGAATGCAACCAATAGTAAGTTATAATTTTGGAGCAAAACAGTATGACAGGATGTGGGCAACATGGCGTTTGACAATAAAATATACAACGATAGTTATGACTTTTGCTTTTATACTTTGTGAAATAATACCTTATCAAATAGCATCTATATTTACAACGGACAGCGAAATGATTAAACAGGCTGCTCAAGGTTTCCGTTATGTTATGATATTTTTTCCTATAATTGGTTATCAAACGGTCAGTACAAATTTTTTTCAATCAACAGGTAAAGCAAAAAAATCTATTTTTCTGTCATTAACTCGTCAAGTCGTCTTTCTAATACCTTTAGTTCTTATATTACCTATTTTTTGGGGTGTAATAGGAGTTTGGCTGTCATTGCCATTGTCAGACTTACTCTCTACTATTATTACGTATTTTTTGATAAAACGTGAAAAGAAACTAAGTGTTTATCAACAAAATAATATATAAATTCAACTATCTAAAAAATTTTTTTTGATGATATTTTGATATGATTTGAATTCTATTTAAAGTTTTTTTTAACTGTTTAGAACTTAAAATTCAAAATTAGAGAAGCAAAAGGCTGATTTTTCTCAATTAAATACCCTAATCTCGCACCTATTTCTACCGATGTTTCAAATCGAAAAAAATTTGCATCAAACAAAATATCACTGCCCGCAGAGGAAATGAAATTAAATTTCGGATTATCCCAATAAATGCTCTTTAAAGCACAATCATAAAAAGGTTTTGCACTAATTCTTTTAATATACAACAATTTCCAAAGCGAAAAATCCGGATAACACAATGGCATATTATACACAGAACGAAAGTCCATTATAACTGAATGTGGTACAAAAATATTTTCGTTTAACATATCTTCATAACCACGGGTTACTTCTATTAAATCTGAAAAATAATATGAAGAATTATTACGATATTGAGCCGAAAAAGTAAATGTAAAAGAATGATTTCTCCACAGAGAAGGAAGATAAGTGGTTGAAGTGGCAGCCATTATTGTGTTACGGGTATTTCCCACAGTGGCATAATAACGAAGCATAAAAGTTTCTCCTAATGTTGTGGTGAGGTCGTTGGAAGCCATAGGTTTAGCAATTTGATAGGCAATACCCAATCCAAAAATTGCAAAATTAAAATGTCTTAACAGCGAATTATTGTTTGTTTTTATATAACGATGCCCAATATCCAAATTAGAAATAAAGGTATGGGCAAAACGAAATCCAACCCATTGAGATGGAATTTGTATATTCAGGCTAGTAATAAATTCTGTCGGCTTGGCATTTGTATTTTTCCTGTTAAACATTGAAGGTTTAAGATAGTCAAGTTGCAAATTAATAACAGGTAAAAAACCTTTGTACGAGTAATTTACAAAAAAATCATCTCTTTTTTCTATTCTTTTGTATTTATATCCAAATTGCATAATAGATGTTCCAAGCAAATTTTGCGACAATCCGCTAATTCCAAAGTTCAATTCATTATTTTGCATGGAATAAACAAAAGGTGCAAATGAATGGAAATTAAAAAGATGCGTTGCTTTTTTATATTGAGAACTTTCAAAAGTTGTGTCAATAATATCTTCAAGAGTGAAATATTCTTCTTCCCGCAATAAATTAGGATTACAAATTTTTGCAGTTATATAAGCCTCAGCAGGCATATTTGTAAGAGGTAACACTTTTATTTTGTATCCGTTAGCCGTATAATCATTTAGAACTAAAAGGCTATCTTTAATATCAAAATCCGACAAACCAAACCTTACATTTGTATGGCATGTAACATACTCAGGTTTTTTCTCATCAAAACTGAAAAGCTGGTAAGTATTGGACATTTGTTGAATATAGTAAATCCTATTTCCTATCTTTCTAACTTTTAACAAATTGTCATAAGACGGATTAGTAATTTCCATATCGTTTTTCCCTTCCTGTTTAACAATATATTTGCCTTCGGAAGATGTTTTTATAATAAATCCGTCCGATGTTAAGAGAATATTACCCAAAGTATCCTTGGATATAGCAGTAAAACTGTTGGTGTCCTGTAAATTAAAGTAAGGGAGAAACAGCCGCTGATTAAATGTAAGACGGGAAAAAGTATTGGTTTTCAAATCATATTCTACTATGTCTGCAAATGAAGTGTGTTGCCATCTTTGGTCAGGAAAGTATTGAGAGAAAAGTATTTTTCCATCTTTGTAATCAAAATGCTCACTCAAAATAAAAGGCAAATCAACTATTTTTTTTTCATGTGTTTTTGTTATCAAAACTAATTGAGATGTCTCAAAATAAGATGTTTTCAGAGCTAAAATAGAGTCTGGAGATATAAAACGAGGGGAATAATAATTTATAAATTCTTTATCTTTTTTTCCCCATTCATAAGTATAAAATTTTTCTTTCCCATAAATTTCTTTCCACAATTTATCTTCAGATTTCCATTTGACAATCAGACTGTCTATCAATTCTTGATATAATTTTTCGGTTCTAATTTTCAATCCCTTTTTTGTATCTCCCCAAAAAGCAAGTTTCCAAAAATCTGAAGAAAAGCCCTCTAAAACATCTCCCCATATATCTTTTCCGTATTTTTCTCTCCCAAAACTTACTAAATGATAACCCAAATTATAACGATTGGGAACAAAATCTTTCATAGAACCCAACTTTGCTTTATCATATTTCATTCTTCCTTTATCTAAAACATTTGCTTTAAATTCAAAATCAAATTCTGGCAAATCACCCCTTCCAACAGGCGATAATGCTGTTTCTGCAACTACGGCATCTCCCTCTAAAAACCAGTAAGGCATATATAGAGCAAGCAAAGCCCCGACAATATGTTCACCAAATATAGAATAAAGTATGCGATCTCCACCTTTTTGATACAAGGATTTCAACTGGGCTGCATGTCTTCCCTCGTGTAAAGCAAGTTGCCAAAGCCATGGAAAAGAATATGTATCATCAGGTTCTAAAGTCCAAAGTTCTATTCTTTTAGGCGCCCATACTGTAAGTCCATTAGATTTCACACTTTGTGGATGAATTAAAAAAGGAATATTCGGAAGAGACGAAACATTAAGAGTTTTTCCTATGTGTAAATTAGATGTAAATAGAACTCGTGCTAATTCTTGTGCATTTCGCTCATAATAATCGGGATAAACGATATGAAAATCGGAAGTTTTTATTTGTTTCCATTTTAATTTGCAATCATCAACACCTGTTTCATAATATTGTGCAATAGAAATAACGGGACACAGAATAAAATAAAACAATAGAGGTAAGAAAATACATTGTATTCTTACCCCTATTTTTGTAAATTTACATAATGTAAATCCCATATTCATTTCATTTAAATAAAATTAAATGTTATTTATTTGGAATATTTTTCAGTGTTTCCGTCAAGAATTGCCAGAATAACTCTACAGATTTTATATTTACTCTCTCATCCGGCGAATGCGGGCTTTGAATTGTTGGTCCAAAGGAAATCATATCCCAATTTGGATAAACACCACCTAATAATCCACATTCCAATCCGGCATGAATAGCCATTACTTTTGGTTCTTTTCCAAAAAGATTTTTGTATGTTTTCTGCATTAAGCCTAAAACAGGAGAATCCATATTTGGTTTCCATCCTGGATAGCCACCTGTAAATTCTGCTTCCCCACCCGAATTATCAATAATAGAAGTCATCATATTAACCAAATCTTCTTTTGAAGAATCAACGGAAGAACGTAACAAACACGAAATATAAGCTGTCTGGTCTTCTGTTCTAACTATTGCAAGGTTACTTGAAGTTTCTACAAGATTTGGCATTGAATCACTCATACGATAAACTCCATTAGGTAATCCATACACTAAACGAATAAGTTTATGTGATTTTGGTCTGCTCATAGATGTTTTAGCCTGTTCACATGTTTCAAAAGTTATCTCCAAATCAGGATCACTGATTGCAAGTTCCTTTTTAATTTTATTAGCTTCTTCTTCTACAATTAATCTTGTTTTAGCAACATTCAAGCCTGCAATAGCTATCTTTGCATAAGCTTCTCTTGGAATTGCATTACGCAAAGAACCTCCGTCTATTTCACAAATCAACACATTTAATTGTTCCAAAGCATAAAGGATTCTAAATAATGCCTTATTTGCATTACCACGTTGCA
The DNA here is from genome assembly GCA_031272245.1 of Bacteroidales bacterium. Taxonomy (GTDB): domain Bacteria; phylum Bacteroidota; class Bacteroidia; order Bacteroidales; family P3; genus JAISGN01. Next base: position 4,315 of record JAISUE010000011.1, on the reverse strand, counting down.
GTATTATATCCATACCGCTATGTCCTCCTTTCATACCTTTTATACTTATTTTGTAAGTAAGGAATGTTGATTTAACTGCTTCAATACTATAATCAAATTTTATAGAAGCATCTATTCCTCCTGCACAACCAACATAAAGTTCTCCTTCTGTTTCGCTATCAAGATTCATTAAGATGTCGCCTTTTAACACACCAGCCTTTAATCCAAAAGCACCTGTCATACCGGTTTCTTCATCAATAGTAAATAATACTTCAAGTTCAGGATGAATTAAAGTTTTGTCTTCCAATACGGCTAATGCTGCTGATACTCCTATTCCATTATCGGCACCAAGTGTTGTGCCTTTTGCTCTCACCCATTCTCCGTCAATGTATGGTAAAACAGGATCTTTTTCAAAATCATGTTTTGTATCATTATTTTTTTGAGGTACCATATCCAAATGGGCTTGCAGAATAACACCCTTTCTGTTTTCCATACCTTTGGAAGCAGGTTTTTTAATTATCAAATTTCCTGTTTCATCAACAAGATAATCTAATTTTTGCTCTTTAGCAAAATTTACTAATTCTTCACGTAATGCTTTTTCGTGTTTTGAGGGGTGAGGAATTGAACATATTTTATCAAAATGTTTCCATACACCAATAGGATTTAATTTGCTTATTTCACTCATATCAATCTGTTATTTTGTGATTTTTTTACTCTTTTTAATTTAATTTAGATTGCAAATGTAATAAAAATTGTAATTAAAAAAGCAATAAACAGTTTATAAATAAAATTTACTGTCATTTTCATTATAAAAAAATATAAGTGATAAAGCATCAGAATATTTTTCATTGAGTTAAAGAAAAATATTTTGATTTTGAAAATGAATATTCAAGATTAAAAATACAAAATGTAGATTTTTCATAAGAAATGATAAACAATCATTGTAAAACTTTTGTGAAAATAACTAAAATAGAAATAATTATATTTAGTATTCAAGTCTGTTACGGAAATCATTACGTTTTTCATATTTCAAATCCTGTAACATTGACGCTTTAACCGATATTGTAAAGTTCCAACCTCGCCAAACACCGAACGGTGTCCAATTTAATCTCATTTCCCAGCAATGAAGGTCTCTATAAAAATCTATTGATGTATTGGTAAATTCTTTATTTATAAAATCATAACCTGATGATAAACCTATTTTCCATTTTGAAGTGATGTTTATATCACCTCTAATATTAAGTATTAAAGTATTGGTGTTTTGATAATCAAGCAGTGAAGCCTGAAAACTGCTTATACGGCTGGCACTTGCCGAAATAGAAAGAGACCATGGTATATCAAAATCTACATGTTGTCCAAACATAATATTTGGATTTGCAAACGGAGAATACAACGTTTCATTTGTTGATAAAGAAGATTCTTCCTCTTTTTCTTTTTCTTTTTCTGCTTTTTTACTGTTCAACTGCCACGACATATTAAAATTCCATGTAGAGTTGTTACGACGAAACAGTTTTCCTTCCGTATCCCAAAGAAATTTGTTTTGCAATCGTCCGTTTGAATCAATGACATAAGGGGTATATGAAGCATTAAATTCAACTCTCAATCTTTCAAAAAGTGTTGTTCGTGCTGTTAAATTAAGAGGTTGCCAATTACAACTGTCTGCTGCCATATCATAACCCGTAGAAATATTAAAACTTTCTAATAGAACATACTTTTTTGTTCCTGTTACAGTATCGGATTTGGACTTTGTTTTCATTTCCAAATTATTATTGAGTGAGAAATTTACAACACCCGACATCCGATTAGGAGGCGAACCGAATATGCCATTCTCCGTTTTTGAGTATATTATTATCTTTCCCTGTTTATCAGTGTAAGAGCCATAGAATTTCAAAGAAGGAGTTGCAAAATTAGGAGTAAAATTAAAACTTATTGAAGGGTCTAAAACGTGCCTTAAAGCAACAATAATACCCTTCTTAAAATTGAACATACCATATATTTTAGTGTTAATTGATGAAGTAAAACGCACATCTCTGTTAGAAGTAAAACCGTAACTCGTATCAATAAATACGGAATCAGCAATCACATCGTAGGTTTTGGAAACAGAAGATAAATACCAGCGTTCAGTATAGCTGACAGAATTAGACCAGTTGAAATGTTTCAAAAACTTGATATTGCTTTGCAGAGGTATAGAATGTTGAATACCGTTACGCATTTGAGACAAAACATTGGAAATAGAACTGAATGTATTGGCAGAAAACAATACAGTATCTATTCCCTCTACTTTATTTATAAGATTCATTCTGTATGAAACAGAAATTTCTTCAAGCCATTTAGGTATATTTTTTTTGTTTTTTTTTATTCTGAAAGGATAAATCTGTGAAGATGACAGCGTTATTGAAGGTAAATCCAAAGAGATAGAACCTGTATTTATGTTATAACTTTCACCAAGATTAGCTGTAAAAGATAATTTACTTCCGAAACGTGTAGAGAAAGCAATAGAAGACGTTGTAGTATTAGTAAATCTGTCATTTAAATTGATAGTATTTTTGCTGTATGATCTGCTTACCAGATTGACATTGGCTGAAAAAGTACGATAAGGATGAGCTTTTGCATCCTGAGTATGACTCCAGTTAAACTTAAAATTAGACTCCGAACCGTAGGAATGTGGAGCTTCTGAAGGAATATCCCTGAAACCACTATGATTTTCTTCAAATCTAAATTCTATCCTGCCATTGTATCTGTAACGTTTAACATAATTTGTGCGTGCGTTAAGAGCATAACTTAAATTAGTATAAATATCTCCCTGTAAAGCAAGGTCAAAATAATCATTAAAGGCAAAATACCAGCCAATATTTCTAAAATAATATCCTCTGTTATCTGCATAACCATACGTTGGTATCAATAAACCTGACTTCTGTTTGTCGGTAAAAGGAAAATAACCAAACGGCAATCCTACAGGTAAAGGAATTTCCATAATAGAAAACCATGCAGGTCCTGTAACTATTTTATCGCCACTTACAGCTTTACCTTTTGAAAAATTAATTGCAAAATGAGGATGTTCGGGTTCATCACACGTAGTAAATAATCCGCCTCTTATGAACATTGTTTTGTCATCTACTTTTTTTATTTTTTCACCATGCAAAAATCCTTCACCTTCTTTAGTAAAAACTCCTTGAATTATACCTTTTTTAGTATTAAAATTATATGTTAATTCGTGGCTCTGATAATCTTTTCCTGCATCTCTAAACACAGGATATTGTACGGGATTACCCGATGTGTCGGTAAAATAAGTTGCATACATCATATTGCTGTCAAGGTTCATCTTTATAAAACCTGCATCCAGCTGATTGGTTTCAAAATTAAGTTTGCCATTATTGTATATAAACACTTCCTTGCTGTCAAAATCAAATGCTATGGAATCGGATGCCTTGTAATCAATACGGCTTGTAAGCAATGGTTTTGGTTTTTTTTGTTTGACGGAATCTTCAACAGCCTTTTCTGTTGTATCCGAAATATGCGAAATGGAAGCAACCGTATCCTGTGCAAATATATTTTTTGCACATAAAACTATTCCTAAAAGTACAATAGTAAAAACGACTTTATGGTTAAGTGTATGCTTCAAAACGTATAATTATTTATTTTTAATTGTTTAATCTGAAAGCCCCGCCTGTTTTAACTTTTCAATGATTTGCATACTTTTATCCTCAATCTCTAAAAGTTTTGCCCTGCATATTCCAATCAAAACGCTTGCTCTTGTTATTTTTTCCTCTAATAAATCTATTGCAACATCATTGCTTTCCAGCGTATCAACAAGTTCTTTTAATTCTCCGAATGCTTCGGTATATGTTAATTCCTTTTCCATATATTTGATTATTTAAGAAAGCAAAAATAGTAATTTTAGTCTTAATAGGTTCAACTTATTCTATTATTTATTACAGATTTACGGTGCAATCATTTATGAGAGTTAAAACGAAAAGTACATTTCTAATTTTATTTCTGTTCATTATGACACGACATACAAAATCATAAAATCCTTAAACGCTGAAATGGCAGGGTTTAATGTCCGACCGGAGAGAGTATTCGCCCTTGAAATTTCATCAATCTTTCTTCCAACCGCATCAACCCTTGTTCCAACCATAAAAACCAATGTTCCAACCGCATCAACCCTCGTTTCAACCATAAAAACCCTTGTTCCAACCACTCCAACCATTGTTTCCGTCAATGCAATCATTTTCAACGTCTTAAAAACCCTTGTTTCAACCATTCCAACCAACGTTTCAACCCTTGCAATCAATGTTTTGAACTCTGCAACCTTTGTTTTGGGTCTTAAGAAAAA
>JAISUE010000083.1 GCA_031272245.1 Bacteroidales bacterium | reverse complement strand
GGATAAGGTGTATTATAGTTCAAATCAACAAAGTCTTCACCAAATGGCATATAAGCAAGTTTTTGTGTTATTTGTGCCGAATCATTAACAATATAACTGGTGCTTCCCAAATGGTCTGTAAGATAATAGAAAGCAGGTTCGGGATCGTTAAGATTCAATAAATTCTGAACGGAATTTGATTCTAATCTTTTGTAATTTGTTTTCATTTTTTTCTTTCTTTATTTTATAACCTCAAAGAGAAACACTACCTTGAAGGAATGAGTCCAGATGAAACCAATTTATCGTTTGTAAAAGTAAATAAATAATTTTTTTCCCATCTTATTGTTTTATTATTCACTACTATAAAGCTACTGTCATTTACAAAGCACATACAAGGGTAAATGCCTCTTTTATATTTATTTTCTATTTCTGTTTTATCACTCATTAAAATTAGTGTGTCTCCCTTAATTAAAAAAGTTCCCCAAGTTGTATCACAAAAAGCCAATTTTGTTGGACAATCAGAATAAAAAGAATATTTTTTCATAGTAAATGTATAATCAGATTTCAATTGCAATAAACTTAAACTCAAATTATAATTACATTTATTTAATGGCTTGTGGGGATATTCTTCTTCTGTAGTTATATGATAATACGTTCCATAATTAAAATTCAAATTATTTTGAGAATATAATGTATTAATGCTAAATATAAAAACAAATAAGATACTATTTATTTTCATAATTATTCTCCCGTTTTTTATTGTTTCTATTATTATTGGTTGCGTTTGTTTTTGAATATTCCAATTTTTCGTATGGACGATTTCCATCATTATCTTTTATTGACCTAACAGTTTCTTCCGTAATATTTACTTTTCCATCTATTAATAATTCATCTGGTAATGAAGCAGGATCAACTTGTCCTTGCAAAGTATAAGCATCTATTTCATCTGTAATATCATATCCTATTGCTGTTTTGGTTTCAATGTCAAAATCCAATTCTCCATTTTCAATTTGCGAACCATGTCCTCCTATTTCATGAATCATTCCACTTGTACTACAATAAGTGAATGTAATAGCATCTTCTTGCATAGAAGTGTGGTTTTGGGTTCCATTTTCAATATAATTAACAACATAAGTTTTATCACTCTTTTCACATCTACTCATTGTTTTAAGTACTTTTTGCAAAGTCGCTGCTTCCGGACTATTTGCTTTGGAACGGTCTCTCATTTGCATAATTTCATTTTTAGCTCTCTTCCATTGTTTTTTATTTGCAGGAGGTATTTTTATTTCTTTCCCATTAGGATCTATTGCATTTACTGGATTATTAGCACAATAAACATACGGGCTTAAATGCGGGTACTTGTGCATCAGCGGGTCAACCGATAACCAAATACTCAAATAATCATAATAATACCTCGCTCCGTAGTAGTTAAAACCTGTCTCCTCGTCCTTTTCCTTGCCGTTGAATTTATAAGTTGTTTCAAAAGCAGGATTGTTATATGATATATCCACCTGCTCTTCTCCGAACGGTAAATAACTTATTGTTTGCGTAACATTCCCTTGTCCGTCAGTGATGTAACTGCTACTTCCCAAATGATCTGTAAGATAATAGAACGCAGGTTCGGGATCGTTAAGATTCAATGAATTTTGAACAGAATTTGATTCTAATTTTTTGTAATTTGATTCCATTTTTTTCTTATCTAATTTACATTATCATTGTTTTTTTATGTATCCATCATTATCTATATATACAATGATTTTACTCGGGGAAGCATCAAAAATTCCTCTATTAAGAATTTCATAATTACAATTCCGTTTTAATTTAATTGAATTTATTTTCAATGTGTCTCCATTATAATTTTGCGTAATATAATAATCATTAGAAATCTTGGTAATATTTATCACTTTGTTCTTACATCCATTTTCTTTTCTACGTATTACAAAAAAATCATCATTATTCAATCCTCTGATTTCAATGCAAGAAAAATATACATCTTTTGAGATTAACTCTTGTTTGTTTTCATCAAATGAGAAAGAATTGCTTCCACAACTATAGAAACAGAAGACAATAAGAATATAAGTAAATGCAACAACTATTGATTTTTTATTATTCATAACCATTACTACTTTTTTGAGAATTTTTATAATGATTCCACCAATTATCTATTTTCTTTATCTTATCATCTTCGGATACTTTCGATTTAAATAATTTTTTCATTGCTCCATTTCCATAATTCTTATCAACAAAATCATTAAAGTTTATAAATTCTTCACGACCTCTATCTGCTTCTTTTTCACTTGGAGCATTATCATGAGAATTTTGCATATATTCTTTTGCAAAAGTCGCTAAATATCCTAATAATCCACCTCCTTTGTCTATTTGAGGAATATGACCTATCTCGTGGGCGGCTAATTCAAGCCAACCTATTACATCTTGTCCGTAACCATGACCATCATAAGAGTTTTTATTGTCGTCAAACCAATTTTCAGTGAATGTTATATTGGCGTTCCAACTACTTCTGCCCATCGTAATTGCACCTCCTCCTTTGTTGGCTTTATAGAAAGGACGATATTGTCCAACTGCTCGTTCTTGCACCGTAGTATTTTCAATATAATTTTTACTAACACCCGTTACCAATGATAGCAAATGAGTTGCAGATTTAGTAAATTTATAACCTCCATACAGTCCTAAATTAGAATTAAATTTCAATATAGATTTTGGATACATTCCGTTCGGGTCAATGTATTTCAACGGGTTATTAGCACAATAAACATAAGGCGACAAGTGCGGATATTTGTGGGCGAGCGGATCAACACTTATCCAACCCCAATCTGGATAATAGTACCTTGCCCCAAAGTAGTTAAACCCTGTCTCCTCATCTTTTTCTTTGCCATTGAAACGGAATGGCGTTAGTGGCGGATAAGGTGTATTATAGTTCAAATCAACAAAGTCTTCACCAAATGGCATATAAGCAAGTTTTTGTGTTATTTGTGCCGAATCATTAACAATATAACTGGTGCTTCCCAAATGGTCTGT